>JBDKVB010000143.1 GCA_039679385.1 Armatimonadia bacterium
CTGTTAGGGGCCTATTGAGGAGGAAGAGAGAAGAAAGTCGGGCTTTTTTGGTGGCGCCAGGAGGTGTTCTTGAGGGGGTTAGCGAATTACGATTCCAATTGGCTCGTAGAGGCCCCTAGATGGGCCGCAGAGGGCCACTTTTGCGGCGCAGTCTCACCGCACTCGCGCGATACCGCGCATTGAAACCGTGTCGGTCTGCGCCGTCCAGGTCTCCGTGCAGGGGTCTCACCGCACTCGCGCGATACCGCGCATTGAAACTGTGACCGGGCTTACCGTCCTTGCCGTTGAGCGTCTCACCGCACTCGCGCGATACCGCGCATTGAAACTGTGACCGGGCTTACCGTCCTTGCCGTTGAGCGTCTCACCGCACTCGCGCGATACCGCGCATTGAAACTAAGCCACCCCGGCGCCCAGGGAGCCGCTGTCCGTCTCACCGCACTCGCGCGATACCGCGCATTGAAACTGAATCGTTCCAGCGAGGAACCAGCCCCCAGGTCTCACCGCACTCGCGCGATACCGCGCATTGAAACAGACCTTAGCGGCCATACATACATCGTTCTGTCTCACCGCACTCGCGCGATACCGCGCAGGCAAAGGCACCTCACCCCCTGTGTCCCCCTCTCCACGCAGTGGCGAGGGGGAAAGGCAGCGGCGTACGGCAAAAGGGCAACGGCCCCAGGTGCGCCATCTGCGGAGGTGGTGGTTGTTGCCGTTCGCCCCCTCGCCACTGGTGGAGAGGGGGAGTCGAGCGCAGCGAGACGGGGGTGAGGTACGCCAGGAGGAACCGCGCGAGACCGCGCATTGAAACCCTCCGGCCTTGGCCCCTTCCTTGGTTTGGTTGCACCGTAACCGCGCGAGACCGCGCATTGAAACACAAACAACTTCTATGAACTGAAACGAGTCCATAGTCTCACCGCACTCGCGCGATACCGCGCATTGAAACGTTACCCTCGGTGTCGTTCCAGTTATAGAAAAAGTCTCACCGCACTCGCGCGATACCGCGCATTGAAACTCAGACATGATGGCTGACCTCCTTTCAGTTTGTCTCACCGCACTCGCGCGATACCGCGCATTGAAACGAACCGTAGGTGTTGCGGCAGCGGGCCGAACCGTTGCACCGTAGCCGCAAGAGACCGCACAGGCAAAGGCACCTCTGCCCCAAGCAGTGGTGAGAGCCAGCGGAAGGTTGCGCCAAGAGGAGGTCGGGCTGCTCTTGAGTGGGTTAGCCCTGCTTTGAGTGCTTGGGTTTCGCGGGTGCCGGCTTCTGGAACACGAGGATGTACTGGTGGTGGATGTTGGAGATGAAGGCGAAGGGGATCCCGAAGGGATAGAGGTTCTTGTTGTTCTGCGCGAGGATGGTTACGCCCTTGAGCTGCAGACCCAGGGCCTCCACGCGTGCAGCAAGGTCGGCATGGTACAGGTAGAAGCGCGGTCCGTGGCGGAAGTCAGACACGATGACCGCCATGTATCGTTTGGGCTTTAGCACGCGTCCACACTGCCCGAAGATGCGGGCCAGCTCGTCGAGAAACTGGTCGTAATCCTCGAGGTTGCCCAAGTCACCATCGCTGTCGCTGTACTGGGTCGGCAGACCGCGCGAGGTCCGTTCGGCATGGGCCTTGAGCCCGGCCTTCTTGGTGAGAATGCTCCAGTAGGGCGGACTGGTGACCACGAAGTCGAAGCTGTCGGCCTCCATCTCCTGAAGGCACGAGCGTGCATCGCCCTCCACCACAGACAACTCCAGCGAGGGCTGTGGTTGCCCCGAGACGGCCTCGGTCTGCAAACGCTCCCGAGCCACCTGCGCCCACTCGGGGGAAAGCTCGATGCCGACGCCCTTGCGTCCGGCAAGGGCACAGGCAAGGAGCGCCGAGCCACTCCCGACGAAGGGGTCGAGGACTCGCTCGCCCTGCTTGGTGAACAGCCGGATCAGGCGCTCGACGTCACGCTCGGAGAAGGTTGCCGGGTGGAGAGCCTTGAGTGCGCTTCGCGGCGGCGCCTGGCTGTAGACGAAGCTGTCGTCAAGCTGGCCGAGCAGGCGCTCGACCTCCTCCGGCGCATCCGTCTGCCGCAGCCACTGGACGAACTCCCCGGCGAGCTCCGAGAATGCCTCGTTCCCATCGTCGCCACTCAGCCAGAAGCTCTTGGTCTCGATCAGCCACTGGCGGTTGGGCAGGTCGTTGAGTGCGTTTTTGGGGTGAACCGGGTCGTCCAAGTCGTCTTCCTCCGGCCGGCTTCGCGGCGGTGGCTACTGCTTCTTCGCGTGGTGCTGGAGGAGGATCTTGATCAGGTCTTCCTCCTGGGTGACGATGATGATCTTCATGTCCTTCTCGTCACCGGCCTGGATGGTGAGGGTCTTGTGCTCCCCCGTGCTCATCTCGGAAAGGGCCGCGTCTTTGTACTTGTCCTTGTAGAACTGGGCCACCTTCCCGAAGGCGTCAGAGGTGGTGAACTGGGCCTGCGTGACATCTGTGTCGCCGCCCGAGACGGTGCTCGCCTGCTCCTGTTTGGCGCCGGGGTAGATCTCGATCCCGAGCTTGGAGAGGTCGCCTTGCTTGCCGCCCTGGTAGGTGACTTGCTTCCCATCGGGCCCAGTAGTCTTGACGGTGACCTGATCCTCGCCCTGCTTCTGGGCCTGGACTTCGACGACGCCGTTCTCAGTCTGGAGGCGGGCTGTCTCGCCCTGGGCGAGTTTGGCGGCCTCGCCCACATTCCGCAGATCCGTCGCGGCTTCCTTCGCCTTTGAACATCCCCCGAGCATGACAGTGGCCATAGAGACGACACAGCACGCCACAAGCAAAGCTCTGCAAGCCATGGTGAAGGTCCCCTTTCGGCGGAGTTCAGGCGACCGGCTTTTCCATCTTACCACAGGGCAGGCGCGGTCACAACGGGCCCTCAGCTCGCGGGCCCATTGACGGCACCTCACCCCCTGCCCCCTCTCCACGCAGTGACGAGGGGAGAAAGGCAAAGGCGAAGGGATGACGGCAAAGGCCCTCACCCCAGCCCTTCCCGAGGGGAGAGGGAGAGTGGACGGCGGTGAGAAGCGGGTAACCACTGGTGCGGGTGAAGTGGCGAAGGTCGCGACGCCGGGCGTGTGGAACCTGAGAGGAGTGTTTTCGTGTTCTGGTTTGGGAGAGCCTGCCCGTCGTCCGGGGCAGACGAGTAGCATGTCTTCGAGGTGACATCGATGCAGAGACAGCGGATATGGATCAGCTCGATCGTGGTTGTGCTTCTGGTCGTCGCGCTATACGCCTTCAACACCCTCTCGGAGCGGCCCAAACCGCCGGCCGATGTGAATCTGGAGGGGCGTCTCGCCAAGGAGACTCCCGAGGAACCGGCCGAGAACGCTGCGACGCCGGAATCCACCGTCGGCGAAGCCAGCAACGCTGCAACCTCCGAGGCGACGGCGGCCTCGGAGCAGTCAGGGGCGGACAAAGAGGTCGTCGCCCGCGCCAAGGGTTCGGTGGTCAAGCTGGTCACCGACAAGGGCACCATATACCTCGACCTGTACGATGACAAGACGCCGATCACCGTCGGCAACTTCCTGGACTTGGTCGGGAAGGGTTTCTATAATGGCCTCACCTTCCACCGGGTCATCGCGAACTTCATGATCCAGGGCGGAGACCCGAAGGGTACCGGCGAAGGCGGCCCGGGCTTCACGATTCCCGACGAGGCCGACAAGGGCCTCAAGCACGTCCGGGGCAGCCTCTCGATGGCGAAGACTGCGATGCCCAACACGGGCGGCAGTCAGTTCTTCATTTGCCACTCGCCGCAGGCGCACCTGGACGGCGTCCACACGGTCTTCGGCGAGTGCCTGCAGGGCATCGATGTCGTCGACTCCATCCAGATGGGCGACAAGATCAAGAGCGCAACGATCCTGAAGAAGTCGTCTGCGGCGGATGCGGACATCGCGAAGGGCAAGGCGGCAAGGGTGCCGGAGACCAGTGGAGGATAGTAGCCGGCCTGACAAGGACGTGCTCCTGTACCGATGCGATGACCCAGAGGAAGGCTCCCGGAGGGCTGTCGCGAGGCAGGCCGAGACCCAAACCCGCAGGCGCCGGACAGGATTCCGGTGACGGGGTGCCGGTTGATCCCCGCCTGCTGCCGAATCGGTTGACCGCCGATATGCCACCACTGTACACTTCCGCCGTCCCGGCCGGAGGCGTGTGATTGCGCCTGGGGACGAGCGGCCTTTTCCCTGGAGAGTGACCTTCTTTGGCAGCGGCTCCCGATGGTGACGCAAGGAAGCTTGGCGCCGGTTCCATCGCCCTGTTCGCGGTAAGCGCCCTACTGGTCGGCGCGATCGGCAGCGCCCAGTTGTGGAAGGCGCAGATGGGCGCCTACCCCGTGCCCTTCGGTCGGATCGTCGGGGTCATCTGGATCGCCGAGCTGCTGGCCTACTTCACGGTTATGCTGGCCCAACTGGGCGGCAAGGTCAGTGGCGCACCGGTCTTCGCGGGCGTTGTGGCCGGGATGGTGCTCCGAGCACTGGAGGCGGCTCTGGCAGCGATCCTCGGCAGCCCGGAGAACTCCAAGAGCTTTGGCGATGCCTTCGGCCACTACTACGCCGGTTACTACCTCGGGGCTGTGCTGCAGATCGTCGTCACCGCGCTGTTTCTGTGGCTGATCCGCACGGCCTTTGAGCCGCCGGAGGTCGTGCTGGTGGCGCCGAAGTCTGACGTGCCTGACATGGATCCCGAGCGACTGCGGGGCTTCCATGAGGTGACCGAGCGTCGCCGTGAGCTCATCGGCCAGCTCATGAACGCGGAGGACATGCAGCCGGAGAGCGAAGAGGCTCCACAGGCTCCGGCCGAGCAGGTGGTACTCACGCCGCCGCAGGCGCAAGAGGAATCTGCGGGGACGCCGGAAGCGCCCGCTGCGGAGGAGCCTGTCGAGGAGCCTGCTGCAACGGTCGAGGCCGAGCCGACTGCACCCGTCGCTGAGACGCCGACTCCCGAGCCTGCCCCGGAGACCGTGACTCCACCGGCAGCACCACCCCTTCCACCCGTGATCTCCACGCCGATCATCACACCGGCGGAGCCGCCTTTGACCTCGGAGCAGTCCGTCATTTTGGCCCTGCGTGAGGATGATGACGAGCGGCCCGTGCGGTCGGCTGTTGAGACCTTCCGGCCGGAACCGGCTCGACCCGCTCCGCCTTCAGAGCCACCCGTGCAGGTCACTGAGCAAGAGACCGCGACGAGTGCATCGGTGCCAAGGCCTGCACCCGAGGCCCTGGCTGCCGTCGCGGAGACCCTCAATGCGGCGACGGTGGAGATCGGCGCAGGCACTGCCGTCATGCGGCCGACACGCGAGGGTCGCGTGGTCGCCCTCGCTGCCGAGGGGCTGTACATCCTCGATGCGGTGCTGAGCTCCGCCGACCATTTCTGCCGCGGAGCCTCCTGTCTGTGCCGCGAGGCACGCATCGGCGACCCACGCAAGATCCTGCTGCGCTATCCGGGCGGCTATGCCGGAGCTGCCATGCTGGGTGATGAACAGGGAGGCCTGCTGACGCTGCTTGGTCTGCCCCGAGGTGCGAATCTGGGGGTCGCCAACCAGGCGCTGAACAAGCTGGAGACGCTGCAGCTTTCCGGTCCGCTTCCCGCATGGCCGCAGGGCCCTGAGCCGGAGTTTCCGCCCGCGTACCGAGATGCGGACCTCGAAGGGCGCATTGGTCCGCTCCTGGAGTGGGTGCCGGAGGCCGCCGGTCTCGCGTCGACTTCGTCCTCCGCCGGAGGGCGGCAGATTGTCACCCTCAGCCGCGATGCAGCAGCGTCGGCCTCGATCGCCGGAGCGGTCGCCCATGCCTGGGGAACTGCCGAAGCCCTGTGCATGGCGCTGAGCCGACCTCGCTGCGACCTGGTCATCTGGAGCGCAACGGGAGGGACGGTGGCCTGCGGAGCGGCGACAGTGGCCGGTCAGCACCTGCTGGTCGCACTGATCCAGTCGGGACCTGAGGCCGCGGGACCGGCCAACGTACGCCTGGGCCAGATTCTCAACAGCCTCGGCCGCGTCGCCGGTGAGAGTTCCATGAGCGGGGAATGAGCATGCAGCGCGCTTCGAAGCCCGAAATCGTCGCCCTCGTTCTGCTGGGCCTGGGGCTGTACAACCTTGCCCTGTGCCTGCGAGCGGCCCAGCCGGGGCTGCTGGAGACCGACCTGCCCGGGTACGTGTGGCCGCTGGGTGCGGTCGTGATCTACGCGGCCGTGGCCCTGTTCATGGCCGGGGCGAACCTGCGGGCTCTGTTGCTGCTGGCCCTGTGTCTGCTGGCGCACGTGCTAGAGGCGCTGCTGATGGGACTGGGGTTCCTGGTCCTGGCCAAGGAGCCCGGTGGACTCTCGGCGACGGTCCTCGGGCAGGGGCTGTGGGCCTATCCCCCGGCCACCTTGCTGCAGATCGCTTTCGTTGTCCCCTTCGTCTACACCCTCTATGCGGGTCTGCACCGCGAGTCGACGGCAGACCCGATCCCCCTGGTGCTGGCCCCTCAGACCGCCACTGAGGTGCCGTCTTCGGTCGACACTCCCGCAGGGGGCGACAGTGCGTAAGGTCCTCCTCCGGCTCCAGCGGCAATGGAAGCGCCTCAGGTCACGGGTGTCTGCCTTGACGGCTCCCGGGACCTTCCTGTGCGACTCATGCCGCTACGACTACCGCGGAGCCTGCAAACAGCCCCAGCGACCGAATGCGAGAGCGTGCGAGGATTACCGTCGGCGGTGAGAGGGTGGCGGACCGGCGGGGCTAGTGGTGATATGCCATGGTGAGGACGAGGACGACCATCACGACAGCGAGGATGACTTTGAGCAGCGTCCCTGCGACCCGGCCGAGCATCGCGCCAACTCCGGCGCGCTTGGCTTCCTCCACAGATCGGCCCGCGCGGCGCTCGTACCAGTAGCCGCCGGCGAAGCCGCCGAACACTCCCCCGACCAGGGGCCCCACGACCGCACCGACGAGACCGAGGACCGGGCTTAGCACCGCAGCGCCCGCGAAGGCCCCGATCATGCCTGCCACGAAGGCCCACATCATCCCCCTGGAGGAGCCCCCGTACTTCTTCACTCCCGCCGCCCCGATCACATTGTCGGCGACCTCGGCAAGAACCGAGATGCCGAGCAAGACCAGCAGGAACCACCAGGGAAGCTTCCAACCATTGAGGGCCGAGAAGACGAGAGCGTCGGCGACGATGACCAGGGTGCCCGGGATACCCAGCAGCGTCAGCACCGCGCCGGCAAAGAGCACCAGCACGAAGAGGAGGTGACCCAGGATCATCAGCAGGCCAGAGAGGGTTGCCATGTGCCCTCGTGTGGACGGGGAAGGTAGTGTCGGCAGAGAGGGATAGGGCGAGGCCGAAGGGGCCCCGCCCTATCGCGTTGTTGCGTCTAGAAGATCCGCCGCGCACCCGCGTAGTGGTCGGCGTAGTAACCCGAGCCCAAGTCGGAGATCTTCACGCCGGAGCGGCTGTTGGCGGCATGGATGAAGTTGCCCTGCCCAATGTAGATGCCGACGTGTGAGATGCCCGCCCGGTAGGTGTTCTGGAACACCAGCACGTCGCCGAGCTCCAACTCGTCGCGGCTCACGGGGCGTCCCTGGAGGTACTGCCCCGTGGTTGTCCGGGCCAACTCGACGCCGAACTGGCGGTAGACATAGGAGGTCAGGCCGGAGCAGTCAAAGACCTCCGGTCCGTCGCCGCCACGGACATAGGGCTTGCCCAGGTGCCTCATGGCCTCGCGGACGACGGCACGGCCGCTTCCTGATCCGGAACTGCCGGTGATGCTGGTGGACGACGAGATACCCGATCCGGAGGAGCCATTGCCGTAGTGCTCGGCCCGGGTCTTCACGAGGTCCTGATTCACCCAGCCCATGGTTCCGTCGGTGAAGGCGACCTTGAACCAGTCGGACTTCTGGTCGATGATGACGACCTCGGTACCGAGAGGAGCCTGGGTGACCACAGCCTCGCTGGTGCTTGCGCCCTTGCGGACATTGACGCTGGGGCGGTTGATCCAGCCGGCCTTGGCTTCGGTGCGCTCTCCGTTGACGACCTTGGTGGCCTCAGCCTGTCCCGGCGGCTGGAAGTCGAGGACCCATCCGGCGGCCCAGCCGTCATTGCCTGCAGTAGTGCGGACCTTGCACCACTGGCCCTGAGTGTCGACGACCGTTACGGGCGTGGCCTTGCTGAGCGAGAACTTGACGTCGCGGTCAGTGCCGGCACCATAGCGGACATTCGTCCCGTCGTCGGAGATCCAGGCGCGGAAGGGCTTGAGCTGGCCCTCGACCTGAGGCTCCTCGTCGTCACCGGCACGTGAGCTGGGCGCAGGGTCATCAGGGCTCTTGGCGATGGTGGTCTGTGCGCCGTGACGGCGGACGTACCAGCCGGCAATCCAGCCGCTACGACCGTCGAGGGTCGCGACCTTGCACCACAGCCCCTTCTCGTCCTTGACCCATACCGTGTCGCCCTGACGGAGTTGCCCCAGAGAGCTGGAGCTGGTGCTGGGACCCTCGCGCAGGTACACGGAGCTTCCCACGCAATAGGCCTTGTCACCATTGGAGCCTCCGCTGCCCGCGAGAGCCCGACCCTTGTGGGCGTCGGTCTCAAGCAGCTCGCGCAGGACCCAGCCGTAGCCGTTCGGAGTCCGGCACTTGCGCCAGTCCCCCTGGGAGCTGATGACGTAGATCTTGTCACCCTTGGTGAGCTGGCCGACCATGGAGTAGCCGACCGACGGGCCGCTGCGAACGTTGACCACGTTCTCCTTGATCCACACCGGTACGGGTGCGAAGTCGGGCGTCGTCCCGGAGGAGGCCGGTTTCCGTCCGGCGGCCGGATCGGTGACCAGCAGGTCGGAACGGATCCAGCCCCAGGTGCCGCCCTCGGACTTGACCTTCCGCCAGCCGCCATCGCTAGCGACGACATAGACCTTCGTGCCGCGCTTCACTTGTGCGGCGCAGTCCGTACCGACATCGGGCCCCTTGCGTAGGTTGGCGATCTCGGGCTCGATCCACGCGGCCGTGACCTTGGTGGACTTTGAGCTCGAGCTCGAACTGGAACTCGAGGAGGGAGCGGTGAAGCGGACGTACTCTTCCTTGACCCAGCCCGACTTCCCGCCAGAGAGAGAGACGCGGCACCAGCGGTCCTCGCGGAAAGCGGAGACCTCAACCTTCTGGCCGCGTGTGAGGGTACCAACTGATTCGCTGCTGGTGCCCGGCGACTTCCGGACGTTAAGTACCGATGCGTCTACCCAACCCGTCTTGGCCGATGCCAGACTCGGGAGACCCCAGAGCGCCAACGCCGCCAGGGCCAGTACTATCTTGTTGTTATTCATGCTGTGAACACCTCTCCGCAAGCAGTGGCAACCCCGAATTATAGAACGCCCCTCTCGCGGGAGTCAAACCGCCCGGCCCCGGAAATGAAACGTTACATGGCGAAATCGCCCGCTTCCGCCCGATCACTTGACTCGTTCACAAACACTTCCTATTTGTCTTCTCAGACGCCGGGCTCCTCGGGCCCCGACTGGACGCTTTCGGAGGCCCCTGGCCAGGACACGCACTCAGGACAACTCGACCGAGAGTCCGTCATAGGCGACCGACAGACCCGGGTGGCAGGCCTGCTCGACGAAGCGGTCGTGGATCGGGACGAAGTGCTGGCTCAGGTGAGTCGCGTACACGGGAGCCCCGTCGGTCAGCAGGCCCTTGTCGCGCAGCTCACTCGACAGGCGGCACAGGGTTGCCCAGTTCAGATGATGAGTGAGGCAGTCGGGGTGACCGTCAGCGTCCAGCGGGCCGAAGGTGGACTCGATCACGGCGCCCGTCAGATGACGCCCGTCGAGGAGCTGCCACCAGAGGTCTTCGGGCCATGCCGTGTCGGTGGCGTACAGCACCGAGGCGTCCCCGTTGCTGATCACATAGGTCAGCGAGTTCTGATTCGTCCAGTCGTGGCGGGCAGGCAAGGTGAGCACCTGCCAGGTCCCCAGGTCGAGCTCATCGCCCGCGTGAATCTCGTGGGCCTCGAGAGGACCGTCGACCGAGGCGAGCTTGCGCACTGTTGCCTCGTTGCCCCACACCTGCAGCGGCTCGAGACCGGCGGCTGCGCGACCTCTCGTCAAGGCGCGGAGCGACTCCGGGTCAAGATGGTCGCTGTGGGCGTGGGTGATCAGCAGGTGTCCGATCGCCTCGGGCCTGACGTGCATTTCGGCCAGTCGCCAGGCAGCCGTCGGTCCGCAGTCGATGAGCAGCGAACGATCGATGAGGAGGCTGGAGAAGGTGCGCAGGTTCCGCCCGGCGAGTTGACGGGCCTCACGACAGATGGGACATGAGCAGGTCAGGGCCTGCAGGTAGTCTGCAGCGCCGGTTCCAACGAAGTCCAGTTGCATGTTAGTGCTCCCGTGCTATGAAGGTGGGCTGACCGTCGGCGGAGACCTCGCTCTGCGACCGGCCATGGTCGAGATCGGCAAAGGCGGCGTTCGCCCTCTGCAGGAAGAGTCCGGTCGTCCATCGCTCGCCTGCCGCAAGAGACGGCAGGTCGTCTACCGAGACCTTCGCGACCAGGTAGGGCTCCAGCGGCAGGCGGTCGCGAACCTTGAGTGTGTGCAGCCCGTCGCGGACTCCAAGCCCGGCGCGGAGGATCAGGTGCGCGTCGAAGTACAGGCGCACTCCCGGTCGGTACTCGATGTCGGGGCTAGGCAACATCCGTCCGGCTTGTCGGCAGGCGACGACGAACTCCGGGCCAGGGGCGTCCATAGTGCCCAGGGCGACGTGCTGTGCGTAGTCGGGAGGATCGCCGACCAGCAACTCGCCGATCGGACTACAGTCTACGCCACCAAGCAGCGCGGCCGACCGGAGCTCACCACAGGCCTGGATCTGGCTCCAGGCCTCACGAGTGGTCGAGTGCACGAGCCAGCGCGGATCAGTCGGCCGCACGGCCGTCGGCGAGAACTCCGGCTCCAAGGCCTCTTCGACCAGTGCCTCAGCGCTGACGCCCTCCGGGCAGGCGACGATCACACTGCGCCCCTGCGCCGCCTCGTAGCGCAGGAAGTCGCCCAGACGCTGCAGCAGATGCGGAGTTCGGCGACCGAAGCTCGCGGTGTAGAGGCCGCTTCGACTCCGGCCGTTTCGCACCATCTCGTCCTCCGCAGCGCACAGGTGGAAGCAACTCCAGGTCGGGCCGAAGCTGCCAGCCGCCGAGAAGGGGTTCGAGGACTCGGGTGTCCAACCTGCCGACGCGGCCAACCACGTCACGCCGTCGTCCACCACGTCACCTCCGACAGTCTACACAACCCGGAGCCGACACCGAGGGTTCCGCGGCCTACGCTGCGGAGCGTCCTGTTGCCTATCCTGGTCGGTCTGGGAATCGTGTCAGCGCTCCTTCGGTTCGAAGGTCGGCCGACCGTCGGCGGAGACTTCCAGGGTGCCGATCAGGATCCGTCGATCGGTCTCGCCTCGGTCCGGACTCAGGCGCTCATCCGACTGGCCGATTCGCGAGGGCAAGAACAGACCGACCCACACCTCAAAGGTGCTCCCCGCCGCTTCGGCCGGGACGGAGAAGAGGCAGTCAACAGAGGACTCGCCGGGCGTCTCGAGGACACTCGCTGCCTGCGCCGAGGCGGGGTTGCCCTGGAAGATGATCCGGCCGCCGCGGTCGAAGTGGCAGAAGGGCCTCACCCCGGCTGGAGCGGCTGCGTGGACCGTCCACTTCAGCGGCAGCGACCAGCCCTGCTTCGCCGGCTGCAAGGCGCCGACGGTGACGTCGTAGTCGGCCTGCACCTGGAGCGTGCCGAGGCGGTAGCGACGATGCCCATCGCCGTCGGGCAAGGGCAAGGCGATCTGCGGCGTCCCGGTGCGACTGCCGACCGAGACATATATATCATAGGTACCGCCCTGGGCATAGTAGGGCAGCGACACGCTCAGGGCCTGCTCCGTCTCCGGCGCCTCACCCGGCGCCGCGACTGCGAGCGAGCGCATATCGAAGCTGTCGTCTACGTAGGTCGCGACGATCCCGCCCTTGCGGTCCTTGAGTGTCACGCAGGGGAAACCGCCGGGGAGACAAGGCGCTACTCCGGCATTGCGCCAGCGGCAGGTGAACTGCATCGGCTCGCCAAACTTCACCTTGCGCGGCCAGGAGGCCTCGGTCAGTTGCAGCCGGTAGCCCAGGCGCAGGTTGATGCGGTGGATGAGGTCGCCGCACTCCTGAAGGAACTCGCGAGGCCACCAGTGGATCGAGGCGTAGCTGGCATGGTAGTCCTCGACCGCCTGCAGGTAGAGCGACCCATCCTGCCAGCAGCCACGGTCGCGGGAGCCACCGTAGTGCTCACTCTCCAGGATCACCGGCAGGTTCGGCCAAAAGCCCTGGGCGAAGTTCGCATGGAAGTAAGCGTTCTTGCCACCCTGCACGAGAATGCTGTCGTCGCGGAGCGTCAGCCCCTGCTCCCGCGCATAGTCAATCGTCTCGTCGCCGCGCCCCTGCGAGGAGAAGTCGTCGTTGGCCGCCAGCAGCGTGCGGGTGAAGTACTTGCGGTGCAGGTCGATGTGACGGCGCACGGTGTCGCCCGAGAAGGGCAGACGGGTGCTGGCGAAGGTGTGGCCCTCGCCCCAGACACCGAAGGAGCCTACGTCGATGAAGGCCACCTCGGGGTTGCCATCATAGCGCTTGGCGGCTGCGGCGAGGAAGTTGCCGAGCTTCTCGAGGAAGATAGGGTCGTCGTAGTCGGGCTCCCAGAAGGGCCCGTCCTCCACGACGCCGCGGCCGGGCGTGAAGTTGTACCCGTTGGCTCCAGCCTTCTTCACCCACTCGGGCGTCGCCCAGCGCATCCAGGACTCTGAGCAGGAGAACCGGAAGGCGACCTGCTTGCCCTTGTCGATCCAGCGCTGGGCCGGGGCATCGACCACTGCCCAGTTGAAGTGGCCCTCCTCGGGCTCGACGTAGGACCAGGGGATACGCAGGTAGATCACCGTCATGCCGGGGAACTCGTCGACGGTGTCGCTGGGCTCGAGACGCGAACCATAGTTGCGCGGGTTGTTGTCATAGTAGTGGAACACCCAGCCCATCCCGGGATTGCAGAGCGCCTCCCCGGTGTCCTGCGGGTGTACCACTTCTCGCCCCTCGGGGGCTTGTGCAGAGGCCGTCATGGTCATCACCACCATGTAGATAAGGGTGCCGAGGCCGGCATAGAGACTCTTCATCGCGTAGGGAACCTCCTGCATACTGAGGCTGGATGCACGCCCGGAGGGCGCGGTGCAGCAGGTGCTTGAGCTCCTCTGCAGTTGCCGAACTTGTTTCGGCCACCTTTTTGACATCCGGTGCGGGGCGTGTTAGTGTACTGTGTCAGCTACATACCAGGTGCCTTTTGGCCCCCTTGTTCGAGGAAGCCCACTCCGTGTACCCCTTCGAGATCCACAGTCATACGAAAGAGCATTCCGCGTGCTCACGAGTTCCCGTAGAGCACCTGCTGGCCCGTGCCGACGAACTCGGCCTGGCCGGCATCGTTGTGACCGACCATCACTACCAGTGGCCGCAGGCTGAGCTGGAGAAGATCGCAAGGCGCGTCACCCGCAACGGCCTTGTGGTTCTGAGCGCCTACGAGCTGACCACTGCCGATCCGCGCACTGGTGCCCATGCCGGAGACCTGCTAGTCTTCGGCGGTCCCGACGATGCGGTGATGCCCATCTGGACGCCCTACGAGGAGGCCTGCGCTCGGGCCCATGAGCTCGGTGCAGTCACCATCTCGGCCCATCCCTTCCGTGAAGGCATGGGTGCGGGCGACCGAATCTACTACATGGACATCGACGGGATCGAGATCTACAACCAGAATCATTCGCGCCTGGATGTCCTGCGAGCACGCCAGGCCGTCCAGAAGGCCGGGTTCCTGGGAGTCGCCGGAAGCGATGCACACCGGGCTGTTCAGGTGGCCCAGTTCCTTACGGTCTTCGAGCGGCCGGTGCGGAGCATGGAGGACTTCAAGCGCGAGCTACTCGCCCGGCGCTTCCATCTGGCCTCCAACCGCCCCGACATCAACTGAGCCACTCCGGCCTGCAACCTCCGTTACTTCTCCAAAGACCGCAGTAGGCCTTCCTCGACTCGTGCCGCGTAGACCTGCGGCACACCGGTGCAGTTGGAGTGAAAGGCGACGTAGCGTGCATCGGGGCTGAAGAGGGGAGACGGATTCGTGCAGCGAGGCACGCCCACGCAGGCATGGGTCTGCACAAGGAGCTCGGCACGCCCGGTGCGTACCGAGCCGATCCACAGGTCTGCAGTGGGCGCCTCGACGGCGACCCACCAGCGGCCGTCGCGACTCACATCGAAACCCCCGAAGTGCCGCCCCTGAGCCATCACCCGCAGGTCTTCGCCCTCCAGCGCAAGGGTTACGAGACGGTCGTCGGCAAAGGCCTCGTCCGGGGTGTCGCGGTGCAGCACCGCCGTCGCAAGACGATCCTTGCCGGCCCAGTGGCAAGAGCCCCGGGGCAAGGAGAGGTCGGAATTCCCCAGGGGGACCTGACGCAGGTTCGTGCCGTCGTCGGCGATGACCTGAAGGCCGGGACCATACCCGGCGGAGAAGGTCCGGTCGCCCCCGGCCGGGCAGATCAGCAGGTCAGGGGAGGACTGCGGAGCGTACTCCACGCTTGCCTGGGCCAGCGCCGGCGACTGGAGGATCACCTCCGCCTCGCGGTGAACCAGATCAAAGCGCACAATCGCCCATAGGTCGTCGCTGACTTGCCCACAGACTGCGAAGGCTGCGCCATCGTGGCGAACGGCCCCACAGCCGCAAGAAGCGAGCGGGAATCGGGTCGCCACCACTTGCTCCTGCTGCAGGCTCCCCAGACACAGACGCCAGAGGCCCGGTCGCCCGGAAGCCTTCAGGTAGTACAGGTAGCGGCCGTCGGGACTCAGCGCAGGAGCCTGCACGCCGGCCTCGTCGAGGAGTAGCCGGAGTTGCCCTTGCTGCAGGTCCGCGAGCCAGTACTGCGGAGGCAGGTCTGGTGCGAACCGGCGCGAGTACAGCAGGTGAGTGGAGTCCTGCGTGAAGGCCGCTGCTGCGGGCGCCACGGTCTCATGGAGGAGAGGTGTGCTGGTGAGCTGGAGCACCTCGACTTCTGTGTCCGGGTCCAGTCGCGGGATGAGCTCGCAGTGAGTCGGCATCGAGGCGGCGTACATTCGGTTTCCTCCAGAGCCTTCTTCCCCGCGGAGGAGTTCGCGCAGGGCCCGACGTTAGGCTGTGTGGGTGTGGCCCTGTCGTGAAGTCGAGGCCGGCAGGGCGGAGCTTCGAACAGGTGGTGTACTCACGGCTCGCGAGTGCTCTGAGGTGACAGAGGCGGAGCGACCCATGAAGGAGGAGACACCCCGGCAAGGCACCGGCGCCTCGCGGTGGCGACTGCTCGGTCCGCTTGGCTGCCTGGCATTGCTGACGGCGCTGGTCGGTACCACTGTGGTGGCCTTCCTGGAGCCGCACTGGCTGCAGGTCGTCCGCACGGAAGTCGGCATCGCCGGTCTGCCTCCGGGCTTCGACGGACTGCGGGTCGTGCAGCTCACCGATATCCACCGCGGTCCCTATACCAGCACTGAACAGGTGCGGGCTGCCGTGGATCTCGCCAACAGCCTGCAGCCGGATCTGATCGTCCTGACCGGCGACTACTGCCACCGCAGCGCAAAGTACATCCCGGATTGCTTCCGAGAGTTGTCTCGACTGAGAGCACCCCTCGGTGTCTACGGGGTACTGGGCAACCACGACCACTGGGCCGACGCCGGTCTGAGCAGGTCCGAGATGGCCCGGGCCGGGATCCACGAGCTCACCAACCGCCACTGGTGTCTCGAGCGCAAGGGCGACCGGCTCTACCTGGCCGGTGTGGGTGACCTCTGGGCCGACCAGCAGCGGCTCGACGAGGCTCTCAAAGGCGTGCCCGCGGAGGCTAGGGTCCTGCTGCTGTCGCACAACCCGGACTACAATGAGAAGTTGCAGGATCGGCGGGTCAAGCTCATGCTGGCTGGACACACGCACGGCGGGCAGGTGGTCTTGCCCCTGCTGGGGCCGCTGGTCATCCCCTCGCGATACGGCTCCAAGTACGCGGCGGGGCTGATCCACGACGGCTGGAAGCAGGTCTACGTGTCACGCGGTGTGGGAGTCATCATCCCTCCGGTGCGGTTGAACTGTCGCCCCGAGGTGTCCTTGCTCACCCTGCGTCGGGAGTGAGTGGGTCGGTGCCTCCTGGCCGTCGTAGGCTCTGCAGCAATCGGCGTGCCGGGAGGAGGGCAGCTCACCCCATGCCTGACTCACCACTCTGGGAGACACGGGGGAAGTCCAAGTCAGGCAGCCCTCCGTCGCCAGAGGCGGGCAGCCACCTGCTTTGGCGAGTCTTGACACACTCGAAGAGGCTGGAATATACTCGGCGGGTCTAGGAGGCGTATTGAACCGCGGCGAAAGCCGCGGTCTGCGTTATGCAGTACGGCATGAAGGCGAAACTCTCTCAACTGATGGGGCGGGCGACGTGCGAGGTGGAAGCGCCCGTTCCTCCGGGTGTGGGCGCCGAGTTCCGGGGCCCTGTGAAGGGTCAGGTCGTCCTGACAAACGCCGGGGCGACGATCAGCGCCCGTGGCCACCTGAGTGCTACGGCAGTGTGCGAGTGTAGTCGCTGCCTGCTCAAGCATGAGGTGCCGCTGGAAGTAGAGGTCAACGAGGAGTGCCGGCTGGCCCAGATCGACGAGCCTCCGGCGCCGGGTGAGGAGGAGCCGCAGTCGATTCCGATCCTGGACGCCGACCTGGTGGATCTGAGCGAGTTGGTTCGTCAGGTGCTGGCGATCAACGTTCCTCCTCGGTCCCTATGCCGGCCGGACTGTCGGGGACTGTGCCCCCACTGCGGCAAGAACCTCAACGCCGGACCGTGTTCGTGCAAGGCGGAGGGTCCCGATCCCCGGTGGGCTGCCCTGCGAGGCCTCCGGTAGCTGTCAGGGGTCGCCGTTCCTGATAGGATCCAGACCTGCGCGCGGCGGATCAGCCCGCGCCCTTTTGCCGTCGCTGTAGACCAGTGGTACTTCGTGAACATCACCGGGGCACCCGTAAACAGGAGATAGTTCAATGGCTCTGCCGAAACGCAAACATTCAAATGCCCGTACCAACAAGCGCCGGGCGAACTGGAAGCTCGAGCAGCCTTCCCTCACCGAGTGCAGCAACTGCCACGCCATGATCCTTACGCACAACGCCTGCCCGAAGTGTGGGTACTACCGGGGGCGGAAGGTCGACCATACCATCAAAGGGGACGACAAGAAGAAGCGCGAGGGTAAGTAGCGCTTGGTTGTGCGGCACAACCGGAGCGATCCGGGCCGCACTGCCTTGTCTTCCAGTTGCAGACCGGTGACGTAGGGCCGGGGGACCTCAGGAGCAGCCAATGATCATCGCGCTCGATGCGATGGGAGGCGATTTCGCGCCCGAAGAGATAGTCAAAGGCGCGATTCTCGCCCAGGATGAACTCGAAGCTCAGATAGCGCTGGTCGGCTCCCAGGAGCGGATCGCACCGATCCTGGAGCAAGCGCATGCTTCGGACCGTCTGTTCATCCGTCATGCTTCCGAGGTCGTCGAGATGGAGGACAGCCCGCGTGTGGCCCTCCGCAGCAAGCCCGACTCCTCCGTCGCCCAGACTGTGAACATGGTGCTCAAGGGGGAGGCACAGGCCTGCGTCTCTGCCGGTAACAGCGGTGCCTACATGGCCCTGTGCCACACCCGTCTGCGGACGATTCCGGGCATCGACCGTCCGGCCATCGCCCTGTTCTTCCCGACTGCTGCCGGTCCCCGCGTCATTCTCGATGCGGGGGCAAATGCCGACTGCAAGCCGGCCTACCTGCAGCAGTTCGGCATCATGGGCAGCGTGTACGCTGAGTTCGCCCTCGGTCTCGAGCGGCCCCGGGTCGGGGTCTTGAGCATCGGCACCGAGTCGCACAAGGGCAACGAGCTCACCCAGGCAGCCATGCCGTTGCTGGCCGAGGCCCCCATCAACTTCATCGGGAATGTCGAAGGTGACCAGATCTTCGGGGATGAGGTAGATGTGGTGGTCTGTGACGGCTTCGTTGGCAACGTCGTCCTGAAGGTGGCAGAGGGGCTGGCGGGGATGCTCTTCTCCTCGATCAAGAAGAGCATCGCACGCAGCATGAAGGCGAAACTCGGCGCCCTGCTGCTCAAGGACGCCTTTGGGGATTTCCGTCGTCAGTTCGACTATCAGGCCTATGGCGGCGCGCTCTTGCTGGGCGTCAACGGCATTTGCGTGGTGAGCCACGGCAAATCCGATGCCCAGGCGATCAAGAACGCGCTGCTCGTGGCGGAACGATCCGCCAGGGCGCAAGTGGTAGAGCATGTCCGTGAGACCTGCCAAGGTCTCATGGAGACAAGCCAGAGCCTTAGCGTCTGACCAGGCGCTCGAAGCGATGGGAGCGCTCTGGGATCCACTCGGAGCCGAGAGTTTCCGGGGGACTCCCTCGGTGCGGTATCGCGTGTGCCTTCCGGCCTGGACCCTATCCCTCGCAGCCACCCCGCTTGACCTGACGACCCGGGCTGCGTCCCAATGAGGACAGAGCTGCACATGGAAACCCGTGGCGCGTGCATCATGGGGCTGGGTTCCTACGCCCCGGAGAGAGTGCTCACCAACGACGATCTGAGTCGGATCGTCGATACCAACGATGAGTGGATCCTAGACCACACGGGCATCCGTGAGCGTCGCATCGTTGCCGAGGATCAGGCGACCTCCGACCTGGCCTGCGAGGCAGCCAGGCGGGCCATGGAGGACGCCGGCGTCTCCCCCGCGCAAATCCAACTGATTCTTGTTGCAACCGTCAGCCCCGACCACCACATGCCGGCTACAGCCTGCCTCGTTCAGGACAAGCTGGGCATCAAGGGTGCCGGGGCCTTCGACCTTGTCTGTGGCTGCACGGGGTGGGTTCAGGCTCTCGTCACCGGCGCGCAGTACGTCCAGTCCGGCTCTATGGACCATGTGCTGGTGATCGGCGCGGACAGCTTGAGCCGTATCACCGATTGGACCGACCGCGCCACCTGTGTCCTCTTCGGCGACGGTGCCTGCGCTGCTGTTCTTGGCCCCTGCGAGCCTGGCCAGGGGCTGCTTGCCTTCCGCATGGACACGATCGGGGAGGCAGCTCCGCTTCTGGCCATCCCCGGCGGCGGCAGCAAGATGAGGATGACCCCCGAGCTTCTGGCCGAGCACATGGACTGCGTCAAGATGAACGGCCACGAGGTCTTCAAGCTGGCCGTCCGAGGTTGTCCGGACATCGCCGCCGCAACTCTCGAGCAGGCCGGGCTTGACCCGCACGAAGTCGACGTTCTGGTGATGCACCAGGCCAACCTGCGCATCATTGAGGCAGCGGCGAAGCGTCTGGACATCCCCTACGATCGTCTGCCCATCAACATCGACCGCTACGGGAACACCTCGGCGGCCACCATCGGCCTGGCGCTGGACGAGTACCGACGCGACCACGAGCTGAAGACGGGCGACGTTGTCCTGTTCGTCGCTTTCGGGGCCGGGTTTGCCCTGGCTTCTGCCGTATTCCGTTGGGTGTAGTCAACCGCCAGGTAGCCCTGCGGCCCTCGCGGGAGTTGGGCTCCGTCGGCGACCAATACAGGGAGGACCTCGCATGGATTTCGCCTTCACCGAGGAACAGCAGGAGATCTTCGACGCCGTTGCCGAGATCTGCAAGGATTTCAAGGCCACGTCGCGCCAGGTAGATGAGTCCGGCGAGTACCCCTGGGCCAACATCCAGGTCATGCGTGACTGCGACCTCTTCGGGATTCCCGTCCCTGAGGAGTACGGCGGCATGGGCATGGGCTACCTCGAGTGGGCTGTTATCGGCGAGATGCTCAGCTCGGCCTGCACCACCACCGGAGCCGTCTACGGCGCCCATATGCTGGCCCTGTACCCCATCATGGCTTTCGGCAACGAAGAGCAGAAGCAGAAGTACCTCACCCGCCTCGCTACCGGTGAGAGCATCGGCGCCATGGGCCTCACCGAGCCCGCCGTCGGCTCTGATGCAGGTTCCGTTCAGACGCGTGCCGAGAAGCGCGGCGACAAGTACATTCTCAACGGCACCAAGATCTTCATCACCAACGCCGGCGACGCAGAGGTCTACGTGGTCGTGGCCAACCTGCACCCCGAGAAGGGGACCCGCGGCCTGACCGCCTTCATCATCGAGAAGGACTTCCCCGGCTTCACCTTCGGCAAGAACGAGAAGAAGATGGCCTACCCCTCGCTGTCGAACCGCGAGCTCATCTTTGAGGACTGCGAAGTGCCGCTGGAGAACCTGCTGTACAAAGAGGGCCGGGGCTTCCGCGTAGCCATGGACCTGCTCGACGTGGGCCGCATCGGCATGGCCATCGGCGCCGTCGGTCTCGCGCAGGCCGCCTACGAGGCCGCCGTCCAGTATGCGCTGGTACGCGAGCAGTTCGGCCGCAAGATCAGCGAGTTCCAGGCCATCCAGCATCACCTGGCCAACATGGCCATGGACATCGAGTGCTCCCGCAACCTGGCCTACAAGGCCGCCTGGATGAAGGACCAGGGCGTGGAGTTCTCCAAGATCGCCGCCATGGCGAAGCTGTACAGCTCCGAAGCCGCCAATCGCGTCTGCGACAGGGCTGTCCAGGTCCACGGTGGCCATGGCTACACCGCCGAGTTCGACGTGGAGCGCTACTACCGCGAGGCCAAGCTCTTCGATATCGTTGAGGGGACCTCGGAGATCCAGCGTAACGTCGTCGCCGTCAACCTGCTGCGCGAGGCCATCGGCAAGTAGTCCGGCGGAACCGAATCGATCCTTACATCACGGGCGTTCCCACGAGTGTGTCAGGACATGAACCTCATCGTCTGTATCAAGCAAGTTCCGGACACCACTGAGGTCCGGATTGACCCGGTCACCAATACGCTGGTTCGCGAAGGGGTTCCGAGCATCATCAACCCCTTCGACGAGAACGCGATCGAAGAGGCGCTCCAGCTCCGCGAGAAGTACGGCGGCGAGGTCACCATCCTCACCATGGGGCCACCGCAGGCTGCCGATGCCTTGCGTCAGGCCCTGGCCATGGGCGCCGACAAGGCCGTGCTGCTATGCGACCGTGCCTTCGCCGGCAGCGACACTCTCGCCACCAGCTACGCACTGTCCAAGGCCGTGCGCTACCTCGGCGAGTATGACATGATCCTCTGCGGTAAGCAGGCCTTCGACGGTGACACCGCGCAGGTCGGCCCCGGTCTCGCCGAGCACCTGGGCATCCCCCAGGCCACCTACGCCATCCAGGTCGGGGTGGAGGGCAAGAAGGCCCGTGTGAAGCGCCTGCTGGATGATCGCTTCGAGCTCGTCGAGATGTCCATGCCCTGCCTGATCACCGTGGTCAAGCAGATCAACGACCCGCGGCACGCCAGCCTCAAGGGCGTCATGAAGGCCCGCAAGGCCGAGATTCCGACTCTGAGTGCCGAGGACATCGGTGCCGACCCGGAGCGCTGTGGCCTGAACGGATCGCCCACCAACGTGGTGCGCATCTTCACTCCGCAGCGTACCCGCAAGGCCGAACGCCTCGAGGGTGAGCCGCCGGAGATGGTAGCGACGCTCGTTGAGAAGCTGAGGGCAGACAAGGTCCTCTAGGCCCGAGCGTACGACAAAGCCCTCAGAAAGCTTGGTATCTGGCATGTCCATTCACGTTGATCTTGAGAAGTGCACCGGCTGCAAGCTCTGCCTCAGCGCGTGCCCCTACGGCGCCGTTGTCGTGGAAGAGGGCAAGGCCCGCTTCACCGACGATTGCAACGGCTGCGGGGCCTGCGCCTCCTCCTGCCGGTTCGACGCCATCATCGTCGAGCTGCCGAAGAAGGAAGACGTCGACACCAGCCAGTACAGCGGCATCTGGGTGATCGCCGAGGTCCATGACGGCCGCCTGGCCGATGTGACGCTGGAGCTTTTGGGCGAGGCCCGCCGACTTGCCGAGACTCTCGGCGAGGAAGTGTCGCTGGCGCTGCCCGGCAACGGAGTCGAAGGGCTTATCCCGCAGGCCGCCGCCTATGGCGCCGACAAGGTCTACCTGGTCGAGCATGAAGTGCTCACCCAGTACCGCACCGGTCCGTACACCGACGTCATGTCCGGTCTGATCCACACCTACAAGCCGGAGATCGTGCTCATCGGCGCGACTCCCATGGGCCGCGATCTCGCCAGCCGCATCGCCGCAAGGATCGGCGCCGGCCTCACCGCCGACTGCACGGGGCTCGATATCGACGTGGAGACCCGGCTGCTCCAGCAGACCCGTCCGGCTTTCGGCGGCAACATCATGGCGACGATCCTGTGCCGGAACGCTCGGCCGCAGATGTCCACCGTGCGCCCGCGGGTCATGAAGAAGATCGAGCCCCGCGAGGGTGTCACGCCGCAGGTCGTTCGCGTGTCGGTCGACCTCAACGAGCGCGTTGTGGCCTCCAAAATCGTCGAGATCCTCCGCGAAGAGGGCGGCGAGCAGGTCAACCTGCAGGATGCTGAGATCATCGTCTCGGGCGGCCGCGGGCTGAAGAAGCCCGAGAACTTCTCGCTCATCCGCGAACTGGCCGACGCCCTGGGTGGCGCTGTCGGCGCCTCGCGCGCAACGGTCGATGCCGGATGGATTCCCGCCTATCACCAGGTCGGCCAGACCGGCAAGACCGTGCAGCCGAAGCTCTACGTTGCTGTGGGTATCTCCGGCGCCGTGCAGCATCTGGCCGGGATGTCCTCCTCCGATTGCATCGTAGCGATCAACAACGATCCGAGCGCACCGATCTTCGACGTTGCCACCTACGGAATCGTGGGCGACCTCTTTGAGGTCGTCCCGGTGCTGACGAAGGCCATCAAGGAGGAGTTCGGGCGATAGGAGGCGCAGGCCGCCTCTGCCGCAAGGCAGGGGACCGCTGTGTCTTCCGACAGGCCCGGTTCTTGCATGAAGCTCATGAAGCCCAGGATCGCCTACATATTCCCCGGACAGGGGTCTCAGACGCCCGGCATGGGCAGAGAGCTTGCGCAGGACTCTCCGGCGGCCGCCGAAGTTTTTGCGGCCATCGATGACGCTCTGGGCTTTTCTCTCAGCGAGATCATGTTCGGCGACGATGCCGCCGCGCTGATGCCGACGCAGATCCAGCAGCCCGCGATCTTCGCCCACAGCATGGCCGCCTTCGCAGCACTGCGCAGCCGCCACCGCGACGGACCGCAGATGCTTGCCGGACACAGCCTGGGCGAGTACGCCGCCGTTTGTGCGTCCGGAGCCCTGGAGCTGTGCGAGGCTGCCTGCCTGGTGCGCACCCGCGGTGAACTGATGGGCAAGGCCGCCGAGGAAGTCGGTGGCGCCATGGCCGCCGTCCTGGGGATGACAAACGAGGAAGTCGAGGCTCTGGTTCAGGAGGCCTCCTCAGCAGGCGTCCTGGCTATTGCGAACTACAACACGCCGGGTCAGGTCGTTATCTCGGGCGAGGCCGAGGCGGTAGCCAGAGCCCGCGAACTGGCCCGCGAGCGCTCCAAGAAGGTCATCCCGCTCAAGGTCAGCGGCGCCTTCCACTCACCACTGATGGCTCCGGCGGCCGAGGCCCTGCGGCCTCACCTGGAAGCGGCCGACCTGTGCAAAGCCATGGTGCCGGTGGTGTCGAACGTGGACGCCGTTTCGCGCTGGGACGCCGAGGGCATCAGGCAGGGCCTCATCGCCCAGGTGACCCAGAGCGTGCGCTGGGAAGACAGTGTGCGCTGCATGATCGCTCTCGGAGTTGAGGCGTTCATCGAGCTCGGGCCGGGCAGCGTTCTGAGCAAGATGATCCCGCGCATCGAGGACGGGGTGCCTGCCTTCAGCGTCGGGACCCTGGCCGAAGTGTACGCGGTGCTGGAGCTGCTGGGCTGATCCGTACAGCGGCACCGGCCGACGGAAAAGCACTCGAGATCGGGCTCACGGGCCCTCTCGCAGGAGGTAACACATGGTTCTCGAAGGCAAGATCGCAGTCGTGACCGGCGCAGGGGGCCTCATCGGGCGGCATATCGCCAAGACCCTGGCCTCCGATGGTGCGGACATCGTCGTCAACGACATGGTGGAGCAGACGGCCAAGCAGACGGCGGAGGAGATCGAGGCAATGGGCCGGCAGACGCTGGTTACCATCGGTAGCGTCGCCAAGGCCGAGGACGTCGACGCCATGGTCGAGGCCGCCCTGGAGCGCTTTGGTCGCATCGACATCATGGTCAACAACGCCGGTATCACCCGGGACGGTCTCCTTGTGCGCATGAAGGAGGACCAGTGGGACCTGGTGCTCGACGTAAACCTCAAGAGCGCCTTCCTGTGCACCCGTGCCGTTGCGCGCCCGATGATGAAGCAGAAGGGCGGGCGGATCATCAACATCGCCTCGGTCGTCGGTGTGACGGGCAACGCCGGACAGGCCAACTACTCGGCCTCCAAGGGCGGGCTCATCGCTCTGACCAAGACTACGGCGAAGGAACTTGCCAGCCGCAACGTCAACTGCAACGCGGTTGCACCGGGCTTCATCGAGACACCGATGACAGAGCAACTGCCTGAGGAGGCACGGACTGCCTGGCTGGCGAACATCCCGCTGGGCCGGCCGGGCACGGCGCAAGATGTGGCTGACGTGGTCGCATTCCTGGCGGGCCCGCGGTCGTCTTACGTGACCGGTCAGGTGATCAGGATCTGTGGCGGCATGGTGATGTAGCGCTTCTGGACCGAGCATTACCCTACCAGTTCAACTGGGTAACCGACGCACACAACCGAAGGGAGACAAGCTGGATGGCCCTGTTCGAGAAAGTCAAGGAAGTTATCGTCCGTGAGTTGTCCGTTCCGGAGAGCAAAGTCACCGAGAGCGCGAGCTTCGATGGCGACCTGAGCGCCGACTCGCTGGACGTTGTCGAGCTGGTTATGGCCCTCGAGGACGAGTTCGACATCGAGATCCCGGAAGAAGACGCAGAGAAGATCCGCACGGTGGGCGACGCTGTTCGCTACCTTGAGGAGAAGGGCGTTAGCGCGTAAGAGCGCTACCTTGCTGTCTCGGTGGGACAGGCGGCCAGCCGGTTCTTGTAGTGCGAGGCCGGCGATGCAACCGACGGGCTGCCTGTCTCACCGCCGCTTACTGACACTCTGGGGGGTGCACCCTGTCCGCCCTGGCAAGCTGTCAGATATGCGGGTCGTGTGACCAGCAGACCTAGGTCGACCATGGGCCGGCGCGTTATGTCAGGTGCCGCGAAGGCGGCCTGATTGCCAAGGCCGACGCGGAGGCACTGCTCGCGGAGGCCGAGGGGCACTACGCCGAGGAGAGCTACTTTGGCGTCTATTCGCGCTGGTTTGCGCGGAAGCTGTGGAGTGCGCGACGCAGGATCGACCTGTTGCGGAGCTACCAGCCGACGGGCTGCGTGAGGTCGCCAGAGTCCTAAAGCCCGGTGGGGTCCTTGGGCTGGTCGTACCCAGCGGGGAATATCTGCGGGCCTGTCTGTTCCGCAACACCTATCAGAATTACCGGGGGCTGTGGGCACGAACGCACCTCGTGTACCACAACGCGCGGACCCTATCGCGGGTGCTGGTCTCTTGTGGCCTGCAACCGCTGCCACTTCCGCTCGTGCACCGTGGGGCGTTGTGTCGTGGCCCTGCGGAGGCGGCGGCGGAGCTGGTGGCGAGTGTACCGCGATATCTGCTCGCATCCTTTCGCAGAGCCTGTCGTCTCAGCCGGAGCCTGCTCGTGATCGCGCGCAAGGCCGTCTGAGGCCCACAGGAATCCTGAGCAACGAGGGCCATCACCATGCTGAACCGAGTCGTCATCACCGGAATTGGCTGCATCTCCCCAGTGGGACACTCGCTGGCCGAGGTATGGTCTGCCGCCGTCGAGGGACGGACCGGCGTCAAGCAGATCGAGCTGTTTGACACGACCGAGTATGACGTCCATTTCGCCGCGGAGATCAGCAACTGGGACCCGACGGCCTTCATGGACGGCAAGCTGGCCAAGCGCTGCGACCGCTTCGTGCAGTTCGCCATCGCAGCGGCCGACCAGGCTCTCGCCGACGCCCAGTTGGGCATCGCTGAAGATAACGCTGACGACATCGGCGTCGTGATCGGCTCGGGCATCGGCGGCATGCACGTCTGGGAGGCCCAGCACGAGATCCTGCTCAACCGGGGTCCCAAGCGTGTGTCGCCCTTCCTGATCCCGATGCTGATCTCGGACATGGCCTCGGGGATGGTCTCCATCCACACCGGCG
Organism: Armatimonadia bacterium; assembly: GCA_039679385.1. Lineage (NCBI taxonomy): Bacteria > Bacillati > Armatimonadota > Armatimonadia > Armatimonadia bacterium. The sequence continues at coordinate 26,180 of JBDKVB010000143.1, forward strand.
CTCGCGGGCCGAACTATGCCGTGGTTTCGGCCTGCGCCAGCTCCACCAACGCCATCGGTGACGGCTTCGAGCACATCCGTCGCGGCACCGCGAAGATGATGATCACCGGCGGCACCGAGGCGGCCATTACCCCGATCGGGCTGGCCGGCTTCTGCGCCGCCAAGGCACTCTCGACTCGCAACGACGATCCGGCGACGGCCTGCCGGCCCTTCGACAAGACCCGCGACGGCTTCGTCATGGGCGAGGGTTCCACGATCGTGGTCCTTGAGGAACTCAGCCACGCCGTGGGGCGCGGTGCGAGGATCTACGGCGAGATCGTGGGCTACGGCGCCAGTGGGGATGCGCACAACATGGTTGCGCCGGAGCCCTCGGGAACCTGCGCCGCCAGTGCGATGCGAGCCGCCCTCAAGCAAGCAGAGATGACGCCCGACGAGATCGACTATGTCAACGCGCATGCGCCGGGGACTCCGGGCGGCGACGACATGGAAGCGCGGGCACTGGGGCTGCTGTACTCGGGCGACTACTCGCCGATGGTGAACTCCACCAAGCCCATCCACGGTCACCAGCTTGGCTCCACCGGTGCGACCGAACTCGCACTGTCCCTGATGATGATCCGCGACGGCCTGGTGGCACGCACGCTCAACTGCAACGAGGTCGACGACGACATCCGCATCGACGTGGTGAGGGGTCAGAACCGCGAAGCTCGCGTCGACACGATCATGACCAATTCCTTCGGCTTCGGTGGGCACAATGCTGTACTCATCGCCCGCCGCTACGAGGGCTGAGAATCTGCCGGGCACGCCCGGCCTTAGCAGGCGCACTGTGGAAGAACGCCGCAACAACGAGACAAACAACCATCTCACGCAGGCCGACCTGAGTGACAAGCACTGGGAAACGGTCGCGCAGGAAATCGGCTTACCTGAGGGCATGTCGACGGCACTGCTGCGCCAGGCCTTCACCCATGCTTCCTTCGCCCGCGAGGCGAACATGGGCGCTACGGCCTCCAACCAGCGATTGGAGTTCCTGGGCGACGCCGTACTCGACGTCATCCTCGTCGAGTACCTGTACCTGCGCCACCCGGACATCCCCGAAGGCCAACTGACCAAGATGAAGGCGACGGCCGCCCGGTCGCAGACCCTGGCGCGGATCGCCCGGCAGCTTCACCTGGGTACCTATCTGCTCCTGGGACGCGGCGAGCAGGAGACCGGTGGCCGCGAGAAGCCTTCTCTGCTGGCGGACTCCTTCGAGGCCCTGGTCGGCGCGATCTACCTGGCGACCGGCCTCGAAAGGACTCGCAGCTTCGTCCTCAGCCGCTTCGAGCAGGTGCTGGCCGAGATCGAGGCGCAGTCGACTATCTACGACCACAAGACGAGTCTGCAGGAGCTGCTCCAGGAGCACGCGAAGCAGACGCCCTCCTACGTCACGGTGCAGACCCTTGGGCCGCCACATGACCGGACCTTCGTCGTGCGGGTGCAGTTCCGGGGCATCAACATCGGTGAGGGTGAGGGCTCCAGCAAGCAGGCCGCCCAGCAGGCAGCCGCTCGACACGCCCTCGAAACCCAGGAGACGTGGCTCCCCGACGCGCTTGCGGAGAAGTAGCCCCTAACACTTCCGCACCGCATAGCGCAGAATCGTGCGGACCTCCCGCGCATCGGGTTTGGTCAGGTACTCCTCTTCGTGCGGGCCCGCGAGTTCGTAGCCCTTGGCTGCGATGAACTCGTGCAGGCGATCGACCGACGGCTTCTCCTCCGAGTAGGGACCGATGTGCAGGATCTGCGCCACCGTGCCATAGGTCCAGCGCTCCACCTTCAACTCCACCGTCTGGTCCTTCGAGGCGATCTCGGTAACGTCCTCGGGGATCGGCAGGCCCCAGATGCCCGTCCACTCGTCTCTGGCTACGGTGTGCGCGTCCGGCCACCGTGCGCGCAGCGGGCCGACCTTCATCTCGCGCCCCTGCTTCCTGAGAGTGAACTTCAGCCCAAAGACGCTCCCGAACAGGGCAGGCATCACCCGCTCCATCTGTGGGCCGGGCTCGCCGTGGGTGTACACGACGGCCATGGTCTGGTCCGGCATCTCCAGGATCTGCGGGTCCGTGCGCTTGACAGCCGGCATGAGGTCATCGACTCCTTGGCCAACGCAACCGGTGGAAGGACCACCGCCCTCGCAGCGCGAAGTCATCTACCCTATTCGGAAGCGTTGGTATGTACGAGTTCGCCGTCGCCGGGCCCGGTCCTGCCCCGCGTCCACCCCGTGTCACCGGAGGCACTCCGATGAGTCGTCGCCCGATGAGAGTCCGCGCTGTGGCCGTCGTCATCTACGACGACGAGACGCTTTTGGTGGAGTCCACGCACTCGCCTGGGTCCTGGGTGCCGCCGGGTGGACGCGTCGAGAGTCGCGAGGCCTTGCAGGAGGCGGCGGTGCGCGAAGTGGCCGAAGAGACCGGCGTGCAGGTAGAGACTGCGGGGATGATCGCCTATCGTGAGCTGTGGTGGGGTGAGGAGGACCTGCTGGAGTTCTACTTCGCCGCTCGACCCATCGGCGAATCGGCCGGCTGGGCCGGTTCAGGTCCCGAAGGGCGTCCTGCGAAGTGGGTGCGACTGGAGGACCTGGACAGCCTGCAGTGCTACCCGCTGGCGCTTCATGCTCTCTGCCGACTGGCCCAGGAAGCCCTCGAGGGCTCTGAACTCGTGGCCTGGCACATGGGTACCGAGGAGGTCCGGGAATGAGGCGATCTGTGCAGTGGGCCTGCCTGTCGGCGGTCCTGTTTCTGGCCGCAGTACAGCTTTGCGCAGCGCCCACTTCGGTGGCCTATCTGTGCAAGTACGGCGAGGCTCCGCGTCGGCTGCAGACTCTGCCCGTTCCGGCCACCTCCGAGCCCCTGGATACCCTCAAGAGCTGGGACCTGTTTGCCGTGGATAGCATCGCCCGCGCCGTGCGAGGACAGGCACGGCTGACTGATGCCTTGCCCCTCTTTGAGACGCTGCTTCGCAACGGTCCCTACGCCGGCGCTTTCGCGGAGAAGTCGGCGACGATCGAGCCTTTCACCGCACTGCGTGCCCGCCGGTTCCTGGATGCCGCCGCTCGTCTGGCAGCGGGTCCGAATCCGGGCCTGGTGCGTGAGCTTCTAGCAGACGCCAAGCTGGTCGCGCTGCTTCGCCAGGACACCACGGGTTCCGCTCGCACCGCCGGGGACTACTTGCTGGCCCACGACCTGACCGGCGCTGATGCGTCTTCTGCGCGGGCGAGATTCCTTCCCTGGCTGCTGGGCACACAGGAGCAGGTGAGCGACCCCGAGCTTGCGGCACGCTGCCTGACCCAGGTGGATCAGGGCAACCTGGGCGGCGACGTCGCCCGACTTCTGGCCGACACCTACCTGTGGGACTTGCGCCTGTTCCTCCTGGCCTACCCGACCGACGAGGAGCTGGCGGCGGCCCTCAAGCTGCCGGACGACCAGCTCACTTCGACCTACACCCAGAAGGTCTCGGCAGCACACCTGCGCTACTTCCTCTTCGGCGGACGCGAGGTCAAGGCAGTTGCAGAGGCCTGGGACGGCTTCGAGGCCGACCGGTTCCTGAAGGAGCATCCCGACTTCGCCTGGGTTGCCCATGCCGCCGCTCTCGCCCATGAACTGCAGGCAGGGACGGTCCTGCGAGTGACCGGCGAGGACACGCTGCTTCTGGGCAAGTCCGGGGAAACGCTGCCAAGGACGTATCTTGTCGAGCCCGCGCAGGGCGCGACCTATGCGACCGCCTCCCTCGTCTGGCCCCGGTCGGTAGACAAGACCTACGACGGTGTGCGCTGCCTACAGGACACGACGCTCGTGCGCTATCTCTCCCCTCTCAGCGCGCAGGCCAAGGATAGCGGTCTCTCCTACCAACTGGCCTTCACCAAGGCCGGCACGCAGCGGCTGACCTTCGAGTACCGGCTCTACGGGCTGGACCTCCAGACGGTCAGTCATCCGGTGGTCGTCCGCTATCCGGGCACCGAGGAGACCGATCCGACGGCAAGCAATCAGCGGTTCTCGCCACGATCGGTGGTGCTGGAGCTCACGACGCCGCCGGCTGGATTCGTGCCGGTTGCCAACGCCGGGCAGGTGCCCTCCGCTGGACAACCGCAGGTGATCAACGGTGGCCGCAAGGTCTTCGAGTTCACGGACGGCCGGCACGCCATGGAGCACCTTGTGGTGTACGAGATTCGCGCAGCCTCCGAGGACCGCTTCCCTGAAGAGGTCACCTACTGCGACCCGAACCCTCGCGGCGACCAGGCAATCAGTCAGCGCGCCACTGAGGAGGCCGAGACGCAGGTCGCCAAGCCCCTGCAGGGCTACTTCGACCTCGTCCCCGGCCGCTACCGTGTGCTCGGACGCGACTGCTGGGTCGGTCGGAAGGGCTGCGGCCAGGACGGTCAGTGGTACTACGTGCTTTGCCGCGGGACCGAGACCTACTACAAGCGCAGCGAGCTGTACCCGTACCAAAAGTACTGGGATCCGCTCATCGGTGAGCAGTCGGTCTATGACACCTCGAAGATCAAGGACGACACCATCGCCTATACCGAGGCGGTGCTCCAGGCGCTGAGGGCAGTGGGTCCGGGCAAGGCCCCGACGACCGCCAGTGCCACGCCTGGGGAGAAGACCACAGCGTACCTTGGCGAAGCTCGTCAGATCCTCCAGGAGGACACCGACTTGGTGGCCCGTGCGAATCTGATCGTGGCGGCCTGGCAACAGAAGCGCCTCGACAACGAGGCTGCTGCGAAGACCATGCAGGAGGACATTGCGGCCGCCTACGATGCTCTCTCGGCGCGAGCTGCGGCCCTGTCTGCGCCCGACCCGACACTGCAGAGGATTCAGGAGGGAGTGACGACGGCGCTGAGCGTGGGCGTTGCTGCCTCGGGGCTAATGCACCGTGGGATCCTCAGCGCTGACCCGGACAAGGTGACGCGCGGCATCAGTCTGCTGCACAGCTTCGACGCCGACCGCCAGGCCCTACAAACGCGAGTGATGACCTTCGGGCTGGAGCTGAAGTAGCGTCGCGGAGGGCCAGGGCGTCCCAAGGTCCTGGCCCTCGTCCCCGTCTTGCGGAAGGGCGAGTTGGCATCTGATGAAGTGCCGTCTCGTCTTCCAGAACCAGGCAGGTCCCCGCGATCTCGTGGCGAAGAGACCGCGACGAGGTCCGTCGTCCTGAGCCGTCGACGCAGACCTCGCTGTCACGAGCCACATCGACAGTGGCCCTCACACCTTCCACCCACCGAACGAAGGGATCCCGGCAGACGGTCTACCCGCCCTGCCCATCTGACAAGGAGCGCACAGACATGAGCAAGCTGGCAATCTACGGAGGCCCCAGGACCCTGGACCCGGCGGAGATCAAGCCCTGGCCGCCAATCGATGAGACCGACGAGAAGCTGGTGCTGGACGCCCTGCACGCGGAGAAGCAGGCTCGTGGCGATCACGCCCTCGCCTTCGAGAAAGAGTTCGCGGAGTGGAACGGCAACCGGTATGCCCTCCTCACAAACAGCGGCACGGCAGCTCTGCACATGGGCCTCGTCGGCTGCGGCGTCGGCGCCGGCGACCATGTGCTGGTCACCGCCTACACCTGGAGCTCCAGTGCTACCTGCATCCTGCACCACAACGCCATCCCCATCTTCGTCGACATCGACTTTGACACCATCAACATGGACGTCGACAAGATTGAGGCCGCGATCACTCCTCGCACCAAGGCGATCGTCGCAGTGAACCTGCACGGCCTGTGCCTGGACTATGACAAGCTCCTGGCCGTCGCCCGCAAGCACGGCCTCAAGGTCGTCGAGGACTGCTGCCAGGCACACGGCGCGCAGTTCCATGGCAAGAACTGCGGCACTTTCGGCGACTGCGCCGCCTTCAGTCTGAATCAGAACAAGTGCATGTGCAGCGGTGAGGGCGGCGTCTTCGTCACCGACGACGAGGAGGTCTACCAGAACGCCTCGCAGCTCTGGAGCTTCGGCGAGGTCCGTAAGCCCGAGGAGCGCCGGGACTACCATGCCTACGCCCTGGGCTGGATGTACCGCAACAACGAGCTGACGGCCGCCTTCGCTCGCGCCCAGTTGGCCAAGTACCCGCGTCACTTCGAGATGCTGCGGCGCAACGGTGCGGTGCTCAATGAGATCCTGCCGGGCACTCGTGCCCTCATCCTGCCCACTGAGCCCGAGGGCTTCGTGCACAACTGGTACAACTACAACCTGCGCGTCGACTACCAGGCCGCCGGATGGACCGGCGATCGGCGCCGCTTCCGCGATGCCGTCAATGCCGCGCTCAATGCCGAGGGCGTACCCACCAGCATCTGGCAGCAGTTCATCCTGCCCGAGATGACGGTCTTCCAGGCCAAGAACGCCTACGGTGGCGGGTTCCCCTGGTCGATCCCCGGCGCCGATGAGGGCGTCAACTACGACCCGGCGCAGTTCCCGGTGGCGCAGCGTCACTGCGAGAGCTACATCGCCCTCGTCATGGCTCTGCGCGCGCCCAATGGCCCGGACATCGCCGAGAAGATCGGCCTCGGCATCCGCAAGGTCTTCGACAACATCGGCGAGATCGATCCCGATCGCATCCTCCCGCAACAGTAAGGGTGAGTCACTTGAAGCTGTGCATGATGAGCTACACCATGGCCCGTCAGGGCGTGGGCGTCGAGGATATCGTCCGCTGCGCCGAAGAGCTCAAGCTCGAGGGCATCGACTGGGTCAGCACCTATGATCGTGACCCGCACGAGCTGAAGAAGCTCAGTGACGCCGCCGGTCTGACGGTCGCCTGTCACACCTTCTTCCTGCCGGGCTTTGCCTCCGGGAGCGACTGGCGTGGTGCGGCTAAGCGAGGACTCGACAACGCCCGCGTCCTGGGCGCACCCGTGGTGATGATTCCGACAGGGACCGCCCCGGACCTGAGCCGCGACGAGTTCCGACGTCAGTGGACCGATGCCCTGGAGGAGATCGCACCCCTGGCCCGTGAGGCCGAGATCGCGTTGACGATCGAGAACTTCCCGGGTGCCGAGAGCGCCTTCGTCACCGCCGCCGACTTCTATGCCGCGAAGGAGCGCGTGCCCGACCTGAAGCTCACCTTCGACGACGGGAACGCCGCCAGTGGTGAAGACCCGGTCGCCTCCTTCGAGGCTTGTGCGAAGGACGTCGTCCACATCCACCTGAAGGACTGGATCGTGCGAACCGAGCCGACCGAAGGGTACCGCAAGATGCTCGATGGTCGGTACTTCAAGGCCGCTCTGATCGGCGAGGGCGACATCCCGACCGCTGCCTGCTGGGAGGCTTTCCGCCGGGCAGGCTATGCGGGCTTCATCAACATCGAGTATGAGAGCAACGAGATTCCGGCCGCCGAGGCCATGAAGAGCGCAGTCGATTTCCTCCGGAGCCTCTGATAGAGGGCTCCATGCTCTACACAGGAGGCGGCATCAGTCGCCAAAGGGAGAAGCTTGAACATGAGCGCCAGAGCGTCCTATGGATGGGCCAGTCGCGACATCACGCCGCATCGGCCAGTCTCCTTGCGCGGCCAGTTCAACCTCCGCATCGCCACCAAGATCATGGACCCGCTGACCCTCACCGTGCTCGCGGTCGAGGCCGACGGTGAGCAGGTGCTTCTCGCCTCGATCGACAGTTGCGCCGTCGACCAGGAGATGCTCGAAGTGGCTCGCGAGAGGCTGCACGAGAAGCTCCCCGAGGTCGATCCCCGCAAGCTGATCACCGGGGCCACTCACACCCACACGGCGCCCTTCGCAGGCGGCAAAGTCGGCCTACAGAAGGACGACGACTACACGAAGGACATCCGCGCCAAGTACCCGGACTACATGACCGCTTCCGAGTACTGCAGCTTCCTGGCGGACGCCCTGGTCTCAGCGGCCTGCGAAGCCTGGCAGAATCGCAAGGTGGGCTACCTGGCCTGGGGATACACGAACGCGGTAGTGGGCGAGAACCGGCGGGTCCGCTACTTCGACGACCGCGCGATGATGTACGGCAGCACGCACACCGACGACTTCTCCCACATCGAGGGGCACGTCGATCACGGCCTGCACCTGCTGCTCACCTACGATGCGGACCAGAAGCTCACCGGCGCAGTGGTGAACATCCCCTGCCCGTCGCAGTGCACCGAAGGCTCTCAGGACTCCATCTCCGCCGACTACTGGCACGACGTTCGCGAGGCTCTGCGAGCCATCTACGGCGCAGACCTCTTCGTCCTGCCACAGTGCTCGGCAGCCGGTGACCAGAGCCCGCATCGGCAGGTAGACACTCGTGCCGAGGAGCGCATGCTCCAGCTCAAGTACGGCGCGGGCCTCAGCCGACAGGATAACCGCGGCCTGCGCAAGGAAATCGCGCACCGCGTCGCCGTTGCCGTAGAGCATATCGAGCCGGTGATCCGCAAGGACCTGCGCGACAGCGTGGTCCTCAAGCACGAGTACCAGACGCTGAAGCTCGATCACTGGAAGGTGACCGACAAGGAGTACGAGACCTTGCAGGCGGAGAGCAAGGAGCTGCAGGCACGGCTGGAGGAGCTTGGCGACGGCGACCGTCTCAGCTCGGCCTACACTTCGGCTCACTCGCGGCTTGCCTGGTGCCAGCGCGCGGTGGACCGCTACGAGCATCCGTTGGAGAACGTTCCCGTCGAGGTCAACGTGGTCCGGCTGGGCGATATCGCCATCGTCACGGCGCCCTTCGAGTACTACCTGGACTTCGGCGACCGGATCAAGGGCCGCTCCGAGGCAGTGCAGACCTTCGTGGTGCAGCTGGTCGGTGGCGGCAGCTATCTGCCGACCGAGCGTGCAGCCGCGGGTCTCAGCTACGGCGCCATTCCTGCGAGCTGCAAGGTCTCGCCGAAGGGTGGCCAGCAACTGGTCGAGGCAGCGGTCGCAACAGTCCGGAACATGTTTGCGGGCTAGGTGGCTCGGATCGTGGTGACGGTCCGGCTGCCCGCGGACATCTGAGAGTACGCGAGCTCCAGGGCCCCGACAAGGGTTCTGGGGCTCGTTCTATGCCAGAGCCCTTGACAGGGGAACGAGCCAGTGCTATATGTAATTCACATAGTATGTCAATCACATAGAGTGTAGCCATGCGCCGAGGATGCTGCCCGAGACATCAGAACATGCAAGGCCCGTGCTCCTGTGGACTGGGACGGATGTCCCGCCTGGTGGAGCCCGTCATCCTGAGCCTGCTATCTCGTGACCAGGCCCGCTACGGCTACGAGATCATGGAGCAGGCGAACCGCGAGGCGCTCACCGACTCTGAGATCGATGCCGCCGTGGTGTACCGCACGCTGCGAACCCTTGAGGACGCGGGCTGTGTGCAGTCCGAGTGGCAGCCGGGCGACGGCGGACCGCACCGCCGGATGTACCAGATCACACAGGTGGGGCGCGAGCACCTGGAGGACTGGCTGAGTGTGCTGGCCCGGCATGGCGAGCGGCTCAGCCAGTTCGTGCAGCAGCACCGGACTGAGTAAGGCAGGAGCAGGTGCAGGCCTGCTCCGTTTTCGGCTATCGTATATGTAAATCACATACAGCGGAGGTTCACGAGATGAAAGCGGCAATCGCTTGCGATGGAACACGAGTTTCCCAGCACTTCGGGCGATGCGAGAAGTACCTCGTCGCCGAGCTTGACGGCACAGATACACGCAGCGTGCAGTGGCTGGCGAACGCCGGACACGAACACGGAGTGCTGCCCGAAGTCATCCGGCGCGAGGGCGTGCAGGTAGTAGTGGCAGGAGGCGCGGGGCCACGAGCCCAGCAGCTCCTGGCTGAGTATGGTGTTCAGATGATCCTGGGGGCCTCGGGCGATGCCCTGGAGGTCCTGCAGGCCCTGGCCCAGGGGACTCTGCAGCCCGGCGCGAGCTCCTGCGACCACAGCAAGTGCGATCACACCGGGTGCAATCATACCGGCTAAGCGTCCGGCCTGCGGCGCATGCGGCCAGACGCATCACTGACAAAGGACGAGGTGACCCGAATGCGAGGTTACGGCCGTCAAGTAGGGTTGCGAGGCCGGCGTGGCTCCTGTGCCGGCAGGCGTGGTGACTGGAGGGGTGGCATGGGAAGAGGGCCCGTTGCTGAGTGTGCCTGCCCGGCCTGCGGCGCGAGGATGCCGCGACAGCCGGGTGTCCCCTGCTACCAGCACAAGTGCCCCAGGTGCGGAGCGGCGATGGCACGGGCCGACCGGACCTGCCGCGCTCTGCAGCAGACCACCACTCCGCAACCGCAAGAGCCCCATGCCAGCAGCAGTACAGAAATCGAGGAGAAGTGAGCATGCCGGAAGACTGGTGTCCCCCGGAGTACAAGGCAAAGAAACAGGACGCACCACAAGATGATCATGCGGCGCAGGAGGAACGGATCCGTGAGCACGCGGCGAACATGTCGCACCAGATCCTGGTGCTGAGCGGCAAGGGAGGCGTCGGCAAGAGCACGGTGGCCACAAACCTGGCCTGGTCGCTCGCAGCCCGTGGCCTCCGCACCGGTCTTCTGGACGCCGATATCAATGGCCCCACGGTCCCGCTGATGATGGGACTGCAGGGCCAGATCGGGAAGGGATCGCTGGGACTGACACCCATGCCGGTGCTCGAGAACCTGCTGGTCATGTCCATCAGCTTCTTCCTCGATAGCCCCGACACGCCGACAATCTGGCGCGGACCTCTCAAGGGCGGGATCATCCGGCAGTTCATCGCCGACATGGATTGGGGCCCGCTGGACTACCTCGTTATCGACCTGCCGCCAGGCACCGGCGACGAGCCCCTGACGGTGGCCCAGACCTTCCCGGCGGCCGACGGAGGCCTGATCGTGACCACGCCCCAGGAGGCCAGTCTGTCGGTGTGCCGCAAGGCGGTCAACTTCCTGAAGGCCGTGAAGCTGCCCTGCCTCGGCGTCATCGAGAACATGAGCGGCTTCCTCTGCCCGCACTGTGGCGAGAGGACCGATATCTTCTCCACCGGCGGCGGAGAGACGATGGCGCAGCAGATGGGCGTGCCCTTCCTTGGCAGCCTCCCGCTCGCACCGGAAGTCGTTGCTCTCGGTGACGAGGGCCAACCCATCATCGGGGCCCAGGCCTCGGCGGGACTGCGGGAAGCCTTCGATGAGGTGGTCGGCAACCTGCTGGCCGTCCAGACGCACTAACCCCCGACCACACCGCAGAGCAGGCGAGCCCCAGGGCCCCGACGAGGGTTCTGGGGCTCGCTTTGTCTTTGGTTGACAGGAGCCGATTCGTATATTATATATTCTGCGTTAGCCACAACCGTTGCTGCTGCCGACAGGTGTTCAGGAGGGCTCTGAGCGACATGAAGATAACCGACGTCAAAGCCATACCGGTCAAGGGCCGCCACTGGCCACGCTTCCCGATGATCTTCATCGAGGTGTATACCGACGAGGGCCTCGTCGGCACCGGCGAAGCGCTGACCTTCCAGGCGACCGGCGTGATCCAGTCCATCGAGAGCCTTGGCGAGTGGATTCGCGGCGAGGACCCTCTGCGCATCGAGCGCATCTGGGAGCGCTGCTTCCGCCGTGGCGCGAACCTCCCTGCGCTGAGCGGGATCGAGACCGCGCTGTGGGACATCGCCGGACAGGCCGCCGGGATGCCGATCTACCAACTCCTCGGCGGTGCGTGTCAGGACCGCATCCGGGTCTACGCCGACGGGTTCTTCCGTGGTGCCGATCCGACGCCGGAGGCCTACAAGGAGAAGGCTGCTGCTGCCGTCGCGCAGGGCCTCACGGCGCTGAAGCTGGACGTGGACGACTTCATGGGGCGCCTCAGCGGAGAGGCGAAGCCCGGTGAGGAGCGCCCGCTGATCCGCTGCCACGGCACGAACCTGGGACGCGGCATCCGCAACAAGGAACTGGAAGAGGTACAGTCGAGTGTGGCGGCAATCCGTGAGCACCTCGGCCCCGATGTAGACCTGGCGCTGGATTGCCACTGGGCCTTCGATGTGCCCTCGGCGCTGCGACTTGGCCGTGCCCTGGAGCCCTACAACCTGCTATGGCTGGAGGATCCGATCCCCTCGGGCAACGCTGCCGCCCTGGCCAAGCTGTCCGAGCAGTTGGCCGTGCCGATCTGCGTCGGCGAGGCCTCCAAGACCCGCTACGAGTTCCGTGAGATCTTCGAGCGCCAGGCAGCGGACATCATCATGCCTGACGTCGTCTGCGCCGGCGGTGTCCTGGAGATGAAGAAGATCGCCGCCCTCGCCGACACCTACTACATCCCGATGGCCCCGCACGACATGGTTGGCCCGGTGGCAACGGCGGCCAGTGTGCAGGTGTGTGCGTGCATCCCCAACTTCCTGATCCTCGAGCACCAGATGAACGACGTGCCCTGGCGCAACGACCTGGTGGATGAAGCGCCGGTCGTGCGCGACGGACACATCGACGTACCGACTCGCCCCGGTCTGGGGCTTCGCCTGAATCACGACGCCCTTGCTGCATACCGCGCTGAGTGACACGGAGAGGAGATTCGCATGAACCCCGAACTGGTTCCGCTGCTGGTTAACGGTCAGGACGTTACCACTGGCCGCACCTTCGTGGTCGATGATCCGGCCACCGAGGAGCAAATCGCCCAGGTGGCTGCCGCTGACAAAGAGACGACCCTTGCCGCGCTCGAGGCCGCCAAGAAGGCCTTCCCGGCCTGGTCGAAGACCACTCTCGCCGAGCGCAAGGCAATCGCGCTGCGTTACGTCGATTTGCTCGAGCGCGACCGCGAGCACCTGACGGACCTGCTCGTGGCTGAGACGGGCAAGCCTCGCGACGCTGCGGGCTACGACGTGACCATTCTGGTCAACTCGGTTCGCTTCTTCCAGGAGGAGGTCGAGCGGATCCGTCAGGAGGTCATCCCCGACCCGACCGGACGGTTCCATCACTACGTCCTGCGTCAGGCGCTGGGGGTCGTCGTCGGGTTCCTGGCGTGGAACTACCCTCTGCTGAACCTGGGCTACAAGCTCGGTCCGATCCTGGCCACGGGCTGCACCTCGGTCATCAAGCCCTCGCGGCATACTCCGCTGGCGACCCTTGCCTCAGCCCGGTTGCTGTCTGAGGCCGGTGTTCCTGACGGTGTGGTCAACGTCATCGCCTGCGACGACCGCGAGACCACCAGGGTCCTGCTGCAAAGCGACATCCCGGCGCTGGTGACGATGATCGGCTCGACCGCTGCCGGCCTGGAGGTCATGCGCACCGCCTCCACCAGCATCAAGCGCTACTCGCTGGAGCTGGGCGGCAATGCCCCGGCCATCGTCTACCCCGATGCCGACCTGCAGGACGCCGTGAACCGCATCGTCGATCTCAAATTCAGCAACGCCGGGCAAGTCTGCGTGGCGCCGAACCGGGCTCTCGTGCATGCCGAGGTGCTGGAGGACTTCCTGCGCCTGGCCGCCGAGCGCGTCGGGAAGTTCAACCTCGGCAGCGGCGTCGGCCCCCTGCCGATGATGGGGCCGATGATCACCGCCGACGCTCGCGACCGGATGCTGGAGCTGGTGCAAGAGTCCGTAGCCGACGGCGCGAAGGTGGTCTGCGGAGGTAGCAGGCCCGAGCAGCCGGCACGCGGGTACTTCATGCAGCCGACGGTCCTGCGCGACGTGCGCCCTGAGATGCGGATTGCTCGCGAGGAGATCTTCGGGCCGATCCTGCCGGTAATCCGCTTCACCGAGGACGAAGAGGCGCTGGCGATGGGCAATGACACCAACTATGGCCTCGCGGCCTATGTCTTCACCACGAACCTGAGTCGCGCGCTGCACGCGGTGGAGACTCTCCAGGCGGGTAGCGTGTGCGTGAATGAGCCGCACAACGGCGTGCACCTTCCGCACGGCGGTCAGAAGCAGAGCGGCCTGGGTTGCGACCGCTCGCACTACAGCCTCGAAGAGTACATGACCCTGAAGCGCGTAACCATCCGCAAGTAGCCTGAGGGCGAGGTCGCTGTGAGCAGTCCGAGAAGCGTCGAGCCAATCCCGCAGACCCAGCTTCTGCAGTCCGTGGCGCTGGAGCACATCCGCGACGCCATCCTGGAGGGCCGACTGGCGCCTGGGACGCCGCTGCGGATTGGTGCCCTGGCTCAGGAGCTTGGGGTGAGTCCGATCCCGGTCCGCGAGGCGCTGCAGGTCCTGGCGACCGAGGGACTCGCAGTGCACCTCCCCCGGCGCGGGATGGTCGTGAGCTCGCTCACCGCCGAGGACATCAACGACACTTACGAGGTGCGGGAGGCGCTGGAGGGTTTCGCGGTCCGCTGCGCTGCCGGAAGGATGAGCCCGGAGGGACTCGCCGAATTGCAGGCGATGCTGGGGCAGATGGAGGAGGCGACCGAGCGGGTCGACCATGAGGCCCTGCTGCGACTGGATCGCGCCTTCCACACCCGTCTGTGCGAGGCCTATCCGAACCGTCGCGCCTGGACCTTCCTGCGGCAGCTCTGGGACTACACCTACCGGATTCGCCGGTTCTACCCGCGCTCGGAGGGACGGCTGCGAGTCACGATGGTAGAGCACCGGGCGATCCTGGCGGCCTTTGAAGCAGGTGACGGCGAAGGCTGCGAGCGACTCATACGTGCCCATCTGGATGGTGCGCGTCAGGATCTGCTGGAGCGTCTTGGCGACGAAGGCGAGGCAGAAGCAACCTGAGTTCCGCAACAGCCCTGTTGCCGTCCGCGTATGCCTCACGGAGGAAGCGAAGAAGCCTGCCTTGCGGCAGGCTTCTTCTGTGACTGGTGGCAGGTGGACCGGACACCGTGCCTGCTACCCGAATCGCTTGAAGGCCTGCGGTCGGCGAGTAGCGAAAGGACCGCCACCAAGGAGGCGACCCATGGAACCCTTCACCCAGACCTTGCGCCGGCTCCTCGACGAGACACCTGTTCTTGACCCGCATTGTCACCTGCGTGCCAGTCGTCCCCAGGCCGACACCCTCGCCGACCTCGTGCTGTATCACCATGTGTGGGTGGAGCTTGTCTCTGCCGGAATGCCCGTCGAGGCCACCAGCCGCGCCGGGCTGCCCCACGAAGTCGCCGACCCGGACATGCCGCCGATGGACCGTCTTCGGGCTGCACTTCCCTGGCTCTCCCACCTGCGCAATACAACGCTGGGCTACCTGCTGCGGACTCTGCTCGAGGACTTGTACGGCGTCCCCGGCGGGCAGTTGACGGAGGACAACCTTGAGGAGGTAGCTGCGCAGGTCGCGGAGGCGAGTGCCTGTGAAGGCCGTGCCGTCGAAGTCCTTCGCGATCGTTGCGGCATCCGAAAGGCGCTGACCGTAGAAGCCTCAGGACGCCCGCCGATCGGTGAAGTGATCGGCCTGGGACGCGAGGGTGTCCCGACGAACCTCCTCAGCGGCAAGCAGACGCCCCGGCAAGTCCTGGAGGGTATGGCGCGGACGCTGGGCTCTGAGTTGCGGACCGGTGAGGACTACGCCGCCGCAATGAGGCAGCTCGGGGCCCTTCGCGGCAAGAGCAGTTTGCGCTTTGTCGGTGTGTGGGTGCTGCCCTCGATGACACTCCGGCAGCCGCAGCCCGGCGAGATCGAGGGTATCCTCGATCGCGCTCGGGAGGACCGTCCCATCTCGCCGGAGGAAGCGGGCCTGCTCTGCGGCTTTGGTCTGACGCACTTCCTGCTCGGTATGCGCGAGGGTCATCTGCGCACGATCCAGCTCATCGTCGGGGCGGAAGTCCTGCCCCCACACCGGTCGATCACCCAGTGGAGTCCGGAGCTGCCCGGCGGTCTGGCAAGACTGGCCGGAGCCTTCGAGGACTTCCAGTTCAACTGCTCGACCGCCAGCGACCTCTTCACGCAGGACCTGGGCATCCTCGCCAAACACCTCCCGAACGTCAGCGTCGCCGGTTACTGGTGGCACGTACTGTACCCGCACTATATCCGCAAGAGCCTCGAGACGCGGCTGGACATGGTGCCGGCCAACAAGATCGTCGGGTTCTTCTCCGACGCCTACCATGCGGAGTGGTGCTACCCGAAGCTGAAGCTGGTGAAGCAGATCCTTAGCGAGGTGCTGGTCGATCGCGTCGAGCGTGGGCTCCTCACCGAGGACATCGCTCTCTCGCTCGTGGCACCGCTGCTGCATGAGAACGCAGCGCGAATCTACGGGGTCGGATAGTCACAGCACCCGCGAAGGCGAAGTGCCTTGCGGCGGGAGCGAAATAGGTGGCCCAGGGAGGAGCCCGACCGGACGTCAGCGAACCAGTCGCAGGCCGCACCGAGGAGCGCAGAGCAATGGCCGCAGCACAAGCACCGCACACTTCACGAATCCGCAGCCGCCGACTGGCGCTGGTGGGAGCGATCGCCTTCCTGATGGCGCTGTCGAGATGCTGCCTCGCAGCGGAGGCACCGCAACTGAAGCCCTTCGCCCTGTGGCAACTGAAGAATCAGACGCACAGCCAGATGATGTCCTATGTGATCCGCAGCGAGTCGGGCAAGGTCATCGTCATCGACGGCGGCATGGCCGGTGACGCAAAGTACCTCTCCGCCTTCCTTGCGAAGCTGGGCGATCATGTCTCCGCGTGGTTCCTCACTCACCCGCACGACGATCACATGGACGCCCTGACCGCGATTCTCCCGAACCCCGGCAAGCTGCAGATCGACGCCCTCTACGCCTCCATGCCCAACCGGGAGTGGATGGCCCGCTACGGCTCGAAGACGGAGCTGCAGGCCTATGACCGAGCCTGCGCCGTGTTCGCCGAGACCGGGCGTGCGGTTACCGAGCTGCAGCTTGGACAGGAGATCGTCCTCGACGGGCTGCTCTTCGAGGTCCTTGGTGTCAAGAACCCCGAGATCACCGCGAACCCGGTCAACAACCAGAGTCTTCTGCTGAGGCTGTCCGGGGCCGGACGAACCGTGCTGTTCACCGGCGACCTGGGCGTCGAGGGCGGACGCAAGGCGATCACCGGGGCCTACGCGAGCAAGCTCCATGCCGACTATGTCCAGATGGCGCACCACGGGCAGAACGGCGTCAACGAGGCCTTCTATCAGCACGTCGGGGCAAGCCATTGCCTGTGGCCGACGCCGCTGTGGCTCTGGGACAACGACAAGGGCGCCGGGAAGGGCTCCGGGCCCTGGCGAACGCTGGAGGTCCGAGCCTGGATGGACAAGCCGCCGGCGAAGACGCACCATGTAGGCTGTAGGGATTCCGAGCTCATAGACTGAGGTTGCCAAATGGCTGAAGAGAGAAGCGCTAAGGAACCTGTGTCCACTCAACTGCCCGGCTATACGATCCCCGTCATCGACCTCGCCGAGGAGACTGAACGGCAGGTCGTCGTGGATCGCGAGCCGGGCCAGTATCTGGGCCACCCGACGACCGTCCTGCTGAAGGACGGGAAGACGATGCTGATCGTCTACCCGAAGGGCCATGCGCGGGGCGCCATCGTGCTGAAGAAGAGCACCGATGGTGGTCTCACCTGGTCGGAACGGCTGCCGGTGCCGGAGAACTGGGCCACCTCGAAGGAGATCCCTACCCTCTACCCGACCGTCGATGCGCAGGGCAGGCGGCGGATCCTCCTGTTCTCGAGCGAGTACCCAATCCGCAGGGCCGTCTCCGAGGACGACGGCGAGACGTGGTCGCCGCTCGAGCCCATCGGCGACTTCGGCGGAATCGCTGCGATGTGCGACTGTATCCGCCTCAAGGACGGCCGCTACATGGCGCTGTTTCATGATGACGGCCGGTTCCTGCGCAACGAGGGCACGGCCACGAAGTTCACCGTGTTCAAGACCCTCTCCGAGGACGGGGGCATGACCTGGAGTGAGCCCTTCGTCATCGCCGAGCACCCGCAGGCGTGGCTTTGTGAGCCGGGTGCGGTGAGGTCGCCGGACGGTCGCCAGATCGCCGTGCTACTGCGCGACGAGAGCCGCAAGTTCAACTCCTTCATCATCTTCAGCGACGACGAGGGTGAGACCTGGACTGCGCCGCGTGAGGTGCCGTCATCACTCACCGGCGACCGCCATCAGGCCATGTACGCGCCCGACGGTCGCCTGTTCCTCAGCTTCCGCGACAAGGCTCGTGAGAGCCCAACCTATCACGACTGGGTGGGCTGGATCGGCACCTACGAGGACCTCGTCGAGGGTCGTGAGGGGCAGTACCGCGTGCGCTTCCTGCACAATACCAAGGGCCAGGACTGCGCCTACCCGGCGGTCGAGTTGCTGCCCGACGGTACCTTCGTGGTCACCACCTATGGCCACTGGGTCGAGGGTGAGCAGCCCTTCATCGTAAGCGTCCGCTTCCGGATCGAGGAGATTGACGCGAAGGCACCCGGACGCTAACAGAGCCGCCAGCCCCTCGGCCCAGGCCACAAGAATCAGCAAAGGGCGACCCGCTACAGAAGACGGGTCGCCCTTTCTGGGTTTGCGGCAGGGGGTTCGCTACTCCGGGTAGTCGACCTTCATGACCACGTCGAGGACCGAGTACACGCCGCTGCGCAGCTTCGCGGACTTCCAGAGTGCCTCGCCGACCTGCGGGCTGTTCGACGCGCCGAACTGGAAGGTGTTGCGGCCGGCGGCGATCGGTACCGTGAACTTGCCGGGCGCGTCGAGCACCGTCTTGCCGTCGACCTGAAGGCTCATGTCCTGGCCCTTCAGAACCAGTCGGTAGGTGTGGAAGTCATCCGTGGTGTTCATCTCGTACTTCTGCTTGGTGCTGTACCAGGAGATCTCGCCGGGGGTGAGGATCACGCGGTCACCGGCGACGCCGTTGCTGAAGATGATGCTGTTGATGCCCGAGATCACCTTCGCCTGAACCTCGGCCACAGTCTCCCGAGCGGGATCGGCGTTCCACGGGTAGACGAAGTAGAGGTACTCCCCGCTATCCACGCCACGGTCAGCGACGAGCAAGGCTCCGTCCTTCGCCTCGGCGACGCGGTTCTTGCCGAGCGTCTCCGCGCTCCAGGGCGAGGCCGGTATCTTGTCTCCCTGCCAGGTGACATCCCACAGGTACTTCTCGGTCGGGACGGCCGTCGCCTTGAGCGTAACCTCGTTGTGACCGGGCTTGAAGATCGTTGCGGGCACCGGGTACTCCCACCAGGCGTCCTTGCGGGTCGGGGCAGAAAGGTCGGTACCGTTGACGGAAGCCTCCGGCCCGGTCGGTGCGGTCGTCATCACGCAGAGATGGACGGTCGCGCCTTCGCCTTCCTTGCCGAGCTCAATCGGCACGGTGATTGGCTTGTCCTGGCTGAGCGCCCAGGGGTTGTCCGGTGTGAGGATGGGGACGTTTTGGAAGCGCTCCCCGTCCTTGAGGTACATGCTTGGCCGGTAGTTGCGGACGGTAACGAAGTAGGTCTTGTCCATCGAGGCCAAGGCCTTCGGGTCACCGATCTCCGAGAGCATCGGCGCCTTCGGGTTGAAGAAGTTGAACAGGTAGATGCCGTCGGCGCCGGCCTGCCAGACCTCGGCGGCACGAGCCCGGTAGGTCTGCTGCGAGCCCCGGTTGTAGACCGGCGTCTTGGCCCGGACGCGCGACTCACTCAGCGAGGGGTAGACCGGGACGCCGTACTTGTGCCCCAGGTTGATCAGGTACTCCCAGGGGTTGAGCTGGTAGTAGCAGGTGCCGCTCAGCAGGTCCACATACCCCTCCTGCAGCCAGCGCTCGATATCCAGGCCCACTGCCCGCGCGTAGTCGACCGAGTCCGGCACGCGCACCGCAATCAAGATCGGACGGCCGCGCTTGCGGCCCTGCTCATCGGCCATGACTCGGACGCGGCGCACGAGGTCGGTCATCATGTCCAGTTCCGCCTGGCTCGCGGTACCGCCATAGGCGACGGACTTGAAGTAGCTGCAGTGGCGCAGGAAGTCGAGCTCAACCCCGTCGACGTCGTAGTTGGTGCAGATCTCCTCCAGGTAGCGGAAGGCCAGGTCGCGGATCTCCGGGTGCGTGTAGTCCACGCCGCTCCAGGGGCCGAACTGGGACTTGTTGTCGTAGCTGCCGATGAGCCACTCCGGGTGCTGGTACTTCAGCGGCGGGAAGAGCGGGTATGGGTTGTCCGGTGAGTGCGCAGCGTCGTGGGTGTCGTTCATGCGCATCGAACAGAAGATTTCGATCTTATGCTGCTTGCCGAAGTCCACGACCATCTTGAGCGCATCCGTGCCGAGGTTGATCAGGTCGCGCGTAGCGTTGCGCCCATCGAGGACCTGTCGGTCCAGGACGGTGCCCACTTTGGTGTTGTAGGTGAAGTTGCTGAAGCCGGAGCTGATCGGGCAGTAGAAGATCGTATCAACCTGCGAGCCGACCAGCGGCGAGGTCCTCTGCAGGAGCGCGTTCTCCACCGTGAGCGGCAGGTCCTTGGGGTAGTAGAGCACATCGCAGCCATCGTTGTTGAGGATGATGCGGCGCTGACGATGCGCCAGTTCCTTCCGCTGCTGCACGAAGGCGTCCTGCGACCAGGCTTCGGTCATGACGGTCACCACCATTAGCGCAAGTATCGCGAGACGGTTTCCCATGGGAGGCACCTCGTAAGGTTGTGCAACTCACCGGTTGTGGCTGAGAGCGGCTCGGGTCGTGAGTCCCCTTCAGAAGCCTCGCTTCGCCGTCTGCCCGCGTCCTCCTCCTCGCTGGTGACAGACGGCTCACGCCCTGGGAAGGTCGGAGTTGATGTGGGAGGAACAGAACCAGGTTTCCGGCACGAGCAACACAAGGAGAGAAACTGAGATGAGACTGAAGCAAGTGGTCATCGGCGGGCCGCGCGAGGATCAGCAGTGGCGCGGGATTCCCAGCATCGAGCGCAGTCCGGGCGGAAGGCTCTTCGTGTCCTGGTTCTCCGGCGGCAAGATCGAGCCCGAGGAAACCAACCGTGTCTATCTCCAGACCAGCGACGACGATGGCCAGAGCTTCTCCGAGCCGATCGTGAGGTGCGACCCGGAGGGCAAGACCCGCGCCTTCGATCCGTGCCTGTGGTTCGACCCGCGCGGACGCCTCTGGTATATCTACAATGTCGGCAACCGCGAGGAAAACCAGCACGGGGTCTGGGCGCAGTGCTGCAGCGAACCGGACGCCCCGCAACTCCAGTGGTCTGAGCCGAAGCGTCTTGGGTTCGACGTGCCCTTCAGCTTCCGCAGCAACAAACCGACCGTGCTCAGCACCGGCGAGTGGCTGCTCCCCGTCACCTGGGCCGAGGACACCCGGGGCGACTGGTTCGCCGGCGACCGCCAGCTTCAGGGCTGCGCGATCTCCGAGGACGAAGGCGAGACCTGGACGCTGCACGGCGCGGTGAAGGCCCCCTCCTGGGCGCTGGAGTGCATGTTCATGGAGCTGCACAAGGGCGACGTCCGTATGTACACCCGCTGCGGCGGCGGAGTCATCGACGAGAGCCTGTCGAGGGATCGGGGTCGCACCTGGAGCGAAGCCCGCCCGACGACCATCACGAATCCCGGCTCGCGGTTCTTCGTGCGCCTCCTCGCGAGTGGGCGCTGGCTGCTGATCAACAGCCCCGACCCGAAGGCCCGCACCGGAATGGTCGCCATGCTCTCCGAGGATGAAGGCCGGACCTGGAGCGCACCGCTGATGCTCGATGAGCGCACCAACATCAGCTACCCCGACGCTTGCCAGACCGCCGAGGGTCTGATCTATGCCGTACACGATCGCGAACGCCAGGGGGCAATGGAGGTCCTGCTGTCGGTCTTCTCCGAGCAGGACATCGTGCCCGGACTTCCTTAGGCCTCACTCAGCAGGAGCCTGCCATGCAGCCCAGATGGCACATCGCGTTCTGCAACGTGACCGTGACCGAGTATGCCGGGGTGCCCTACCGGGACTACTACGGTTCGCCTGCGGTGATGCTCGAGGCACAACTGACGGCGCAGGAGGTCGCCCAAGAGCGCTGGGGAGTCGGGCAGTTCCTGCGTCCGCACGTGGATTCGCCCTCCTGCACCTTCGCCTCCTACCTGGGCGCGCCGGTCATCGAGCCCGAGGAAGACGAGGTCCCGTATCTCGACGCCGCCCGACCGCTGCTGACGGAGGTGGCGCAGATCGACCGGCTTCGTGCAGGCGACCCTCGCCGCGACGGTTGGATGGCGCGGCGCTGGAAGGCCTGGCAGTACTATACCGCCCGCGGCTACAAGGTCGGTCTGGGCGGCTATGACGGTGGCGCCGTGACGGCGGCCTGCGAGATCAGCGGCGGGCAAGCTCTGGCGTGGTTTGCGGAGAGTCCGGAGGCGGCGCAGAGACTGCTGGAGGCCATGGTCGCGGCGACGGAGAGTCTTGCGACCTTCGATGCGTCGCTGCGAGGCGACACCTACAGGGGGCTCAGCTACACCGGCGACGACTTCTCCGGTCTGCTGTCGCCGGGGATGTTCCGGCGCTTTGCGGTGCCCTGCTACCAGCGGCTCTACGCCGGTCAGGAGCACCGGTACATGCACAGCGAGCTTCTGCGTGCCGAGCACCTGCGGATCGCTCGCGACGAAGTCGGCATCACCGAGTTCCATGGCGCGGGCTGCAAGAACCTGACCCTCGCGGAAATGCACGAGATCATGGGGAACGCCTTCTGGACGCAGCTCACTCCGCAGGAGATGGAGGAGCTTGAGCCGGAGGCCCTCGACGAGCGCATCAAGGAACTGGCGGGATGCGGTGCCTCGCACGTGCAGCTCTATCCCGGACGCGGGACTCCCGACAGGAACATGGAGGCTGCGATCGCGGCGGTGCAGCGCGAGTGTCCCGGTGGTCCGGCGTGGTAGAGCGCGAGAGCCTCACACCCAGAAGCCGTAGGTGGGGATGCCTTTGAAGATGCCGATCAGCGTCCAGACGCTACCGACAAAGAACTCGCCGAGCACGAGGCCGATGAACAGCGGCATGGCGGCCCGGTACATCTTGGCCCGGCCGTAGCGCAGGATCACGGCCTTCAGAGTCCAGGCGATGAGCAGGGGCAGCCACAGGCAGTTCATGGCCCAACTGCCCGAGACTGCGTAGCCGATGGGATGGAAGGGCCAGCCGGCGAACCGAGCGCGCCCCTCGAAGAGCAGCATGACACCGACGAACCCCGCTCCCATGGCACCGATCGGGCCCCAGGCCGGTCCCTGCGGACTGGTCAGCCAGTTCTGCAGCCGCTGGTAGGGCTGGCGACCGAAGCTCCGAGCAGTGCCTCCCCACTTCGCGCCAACACCCATCCGGAAGCCCGGGTCGAGCCATCCCCAGAAGCTCCCCACCGCGCCGAGTACGGACGCGAGGATCATGGCGCCGGCGAACTTGCGTGCGTCGAAGCCGACCTCCTCGGCCATACGGAAGCCCTCAAGCTGATGGGGCATCTCGTGGTTGCGGTAGGCGCGGTTCTGCCAGAAGAGGATGGACAGCACCACCAGGTCCTGCTTGCGCAGGTTGGCGGTCCCGACGACCTGCGGGATGATGAGGTCCGGTCCGGCGAAGTGCAGATCGTGGACCGGATGCCCCAACTCCGCCCGGATACGCGTGACGACCACGCCGAGCATGAAGAAGATCGCGAAGTAGGCCAGCGCCACCGATAGCGAGGCTCCGCCATGCACGAGCATGGCCACGAGTGCCGCGCAGCCGAGAACCATTCCCCAGAAGGCCACCGGGATCGGCAGCGGGTCATCGTCCGAGCTATCGCCTCCCGGCCTGCTGCGGTCACCCCAGACCTGAGACCAGATGTCAACCAGATGCGAGCGCATGGCCCACAGCGAGAAGGCAAAGAGGCCGACGTATCCGCCGAAGGCCTGCTCGTTGAGATAGGGCGGTGCGCTGGCTGTCCAGCTCTGCGGCTCGAATCCCAGGGCGCTCGACAGCACCCGCAGCGCCTTCCACCAGAAGAAGAAGAACCAGCACGAGAAGAGCTGGTCCTGCGGCAGCAGGTATCCCAGGCCGATGGCAAAGGGGTAGAAGGAGATGGGCGTCCAGCCCAGGGCACGCCACGGCCGGGTCTTGATGAAGGGGCTGAGATCCCAGACTCGCACGCGGATCATCGGCACCGACGGGTACAGGACATGAAGGCCGTTGAGCAGGTCGATGCTCGCCGCCAGGGCGAAGCCGATCCACAGGAGGCGGTTGCGGAAGAGCAGTCCCCGCGGCTCAGTGATCTGCAACGGCAACACAACCAACGGGTAGCTGAGACGTTCGCGCTCGGTCCACTGCTTGCGGATCAGCACGTTCATGCACAGCATGACCAGCAGCATCAGGACCATGTAGACGGACCAAGTGAGTACGGGCACACCCCAGGGGGCCAGGTGCGCGACGGTGTAGGGAGTCGTGCCGCCGTTGAAGAGTGCCTCGAGGGACTTCATGTCCCTGACGACCCAGCCCTTCGGCAGGTCGGCGAGGAAGAGCTCCTCCCACTTGTTCTCCGGTGTGGCCAGCCAGA
The DNA here is from genome assembly GCA_039679385.1 of Armatimonadia bacterium. Classification (NCBI taxonomy): domain Bacteria; kingdom Bacillati; phylum Armatimonadota; class Armatimonadia; species Armatimonadia bacterium. Next base: position 50,432 of record JBDKVB010000143.1, read on the forward strand.
AGGGTGCGGCCATGGCCGGTGCCAGCATCTGGATACTGTCATGCGCGGCGAGTCCCGAGGCGATGGACAGGCAGGTGTAGACGACCAGCAACTCGCCCTGCGACAGCGCCCAGCGGGGAGCACGCCACAGGAACAGTTGGTTGACCCCGCGCAGCAGGAGGATGCAGAAGATAACGTTGAAGAACAGGGAGACGGTGGTGGGGTGCCCGCTGTAGCGGACCTCCTCCATCATCACGATCCAGTAGCAGTTGAGCGGGGCGAGGAGGCAGACAAGCAGGAGGGAACGCCAGGTGACGGCCGGGCGTGTTGCGGGTTCGCGCAGGTGGCTTGCGAGCAACTGCACTTCGGGCCCCCACCGGGACGAGGGTGCAAGGAGGGCGCAGGTCACCGACACAGCCTGCGCCAATTTGCTGTGCGACGGAATCCAGGTGGGGCAATTCGCGACCGGCCGCCGGTCCGCCTCCTCAGCAGGGAAGAGAGAAGGAGGCCGTCTATCGTGCTCGCAGCGTCAGCGGCAGCGACGGCTGCGAAAGGACTACCACCGTGCCTCGGGCGGTGACGGGTACCGGGGTTCCGTTGGCCGTGGCCTCCGTGAGTCTTCGGCCCGGAACCGCCAGGCGCAGACGGATCTTGCTCGGAGTACCCCGCTCCAGTCCTCGCAGGGCCACCTCAAGCTCGTCACCACGGAGTCGTGCCCGCAGGCTGATCGGGCCCCAGCGAGTGGGGCAATCAGTTACCGCGAGACCGCCCGGCCCCGTCAGCCACCGTGCCGGGCAGGCCCGCAGCAGGTGCAGCACGTCCTGGTCGCGATCGTCGTCCACCAGCAGGTGCTTGAGCATCAGTGGAGCCATGGCCTGACTCGGCACCACCTGCTCAGCGCCGCCCTTTACCGTCCGGAACCCTTGCGGCCCAGGCAGTACGGTCACTTGCTCGTAGGAGGCCCAGTATCCGCGCGAGTGGTGGTGCGCGAGGTGCCCGTAGAAGCTGGTCAGGTAGCCTGCCACATCCTCAGCGTCCAGCAGGCCGCGCGTCCAGTGCCAGGCAGGCCAGTCGTCGAGGTGTCCGCCGAAGCGGGTCGTACCCAGCAACTCGCCGCCATGATCACGACGGTAGCGAGCGATCGCTCGCACGACGGAGGTCTCCAGCACACCCGCCGAGACCATCTCCAGCAGGTAGCGGTAGTTGCAGTAGGAGGCGTGGCGCGACTCGGTCATGCGCTCGAAGGGTGGCGGCTGCACGGGACCGGCAGGTACAAACCCGGAGGGATGCGTCGCAGCCGCTACGGCCGCCCGGATGTCCGCCTGGTATGCGGTCGCCTCTGCCGTCAGCGCTTCTCCCTCGTGGCGCGTCACCGGGTCGGCCAGGAGCGCTCGGCCCAGGTCACGCAACCCGCGGCAGACCCACACATCGCCGGCGAAGTAGAACTGCTTCCACTCCGCGGCGTCACCGTGGTAGTCCGCCTCAGGCAACCCGGGGAGGAGGCCCCGGGTCGTCGCGTCGTCCGACGCCAGGGCCTCACGGCGCAGGTCCAGGAGACGGCGGGCAACTCGCCGCAGGATCACCAGGTGCTCGTCCCACCAGGACTGGTCGGCCGAGAGCTCCCGGTAACGTGCAGCGGCGGCCAGCAACTGCCCGTACTCGGCGACCGCGGGACCGTAGTAGTCGAAGGTCCCGTCGGGCTGCACATACCGGCCCAGGTAATGGCTCAGGGCGTCGCGTGCGTGGTCGAAGCGCCCCCACTCCATCATGGCCCAGGTGAAGAACAGGACCGCCGGCGGGAAGCTATCATGGCGCGGCTGATCGTAGGTGCCCACGCCGTAGCGCGGCAGCACACCCCGGAAGGTCAGGTCAACAAGTCGCAAGGAGGCGGCCACGCCCTGCTGCACTGAGGCCTCAGGGACTCGCACTTGCAGGCCGTCGGCGGCCCAGGACTGGTGCCGCAGATGCGCCCCTAGCAGCGCCTGGTAGAAGCCCAACTCAGGCGCGACGACACCGGCACAGGAACGCTCGTGACACAGCGTCTCTCCTTGCGGCGAGAGGGTGCGCAGGCGACGGTACACCGCGAGTTCGCCGGCTGGACCATCGGCGAGAGCGAAGGCGATCATCTCGACGCCCTGCTGCTTGTCCTCGTCCCAGGCGCCGTAGCACACCGCGTTCATGGACTCGCCCAGCAGACCGTGAGCACAGCGCGAGGAGGCAGTGATCTCGAAGGCGGCCCCGAAGTGCCCCTCGATGGCACCGTCTGCACGCACCACGGCACGGTCTTCGGTGCGCTCGTCCCCGAGGAAGGTCATGTCCAGCAGTCGCGGCAGGAGGTCGGCGACAGCGGCAAAGGACGGCTCGCCCTGAGCCTGCGCCTGCTGCGCGAGGAGGTCCTTCGAGGCCTCGAGGAGAGCCTGGCAGTGCGAGGAATCGTCCGCCGGGACACGAGGGAGACTCTCCAGCGACCCGAAGGGCCGCTGGAGCCTTCCGCGCACCATGGGCGGCTCGGTACTGAGGAAGAGAAACTCCGTAGGACTCTCGAGGACGGCGAAGGGCGTTTTGGTTTCGCGATAGGTGGCGCGCAGCGTCCAGCCGGCGAGCGTCTCCCCGGCGGTGAGGTGGTGCTGAGAGCCCGCGATCCGGACCGTCGCCCCGCCGTCGGAACGCAGGGCAACCAACTCAGGCTTTGCGGCAGGCATGATGTCCCCCTGATGGCTGGTGGCAGCGGATGATGCTCCGTGAGGTGCGAGAGGTAGAGTGGGGCTCAGGTCAGCGAACGTGCGCCGTCGCGCCACGCATAGAAGGCGGGCTTGGGCTGCCCCTGCTTATCCACCAGTCCCCAGGCCGTCTCCGCAGGGCAATCGGGCGAACCGCACTGCCAGCAGGTCTCCTGGTCCTCCCAGCGGTAGAAGAAGACTCCCAGCAGGGCCCCACGCTGTGTCTTGAGAGCTTCGAAGGCGGCCGCCACGAACTTGGCCTGGCCGTCGGGGGTGTGCCCTTCGCCCCAGCCGTAACGCCACTTACGGAGCTTGCACACCGGCTGGTTCGTGCGGGCTTCCTCCTCCGTCTGGATGCCACCTGCCGAGGAGTAGCCCCACTCGTTGATGAGGACCGGCTTGCTGGTGAGGGCGTACAACTCGGCGACCCGCTGAGCCCAGTTCTCCGGACCGCCGGCCCCCCAGGTTCCGTAGTAGCCGTCGATTCCGCAGTAGTCGAGCAGGCAGTCCTGGCGACCGTGCAGGTAGCCGAAGAAGTAGAGGGACGGCGGCGCGCCGGCGGGGTTATGACCGACGATCAGTGAGGGATCGGAATGCTTGAGGCCGCGAGCAGCGGCAGCGACAAGATCGCAGGCCTGCCGCGGATTCAGCGGCCCGGCGAACTGGGTGATGTCCAACTCATTGGCAAGCTGCCACACGGGCACGAGTCCCCGCAGGTCCTCGGCGAGCCACTCGCAGGTGGCCTCGTAGTTGCGCAAGAACTCCTCGCTGCCGAGCTCGCCGTACCAGGCGGGGAAGCGGTTCCTCCACTGCAGCTTCAGGCTACCATCGGGCTGGGCGACATAGGTTCCGCCACCCGGTCCCGGGGTGATGCCCATGACCTGGATGCCGGCCTTGGTGAAGCGCCGCACGGCCTCGCGGTTCTTGAGGTACTGGGGTGACAACTCGCCGCCGAGACGATCCACAAAGGGATAGCCGAGGCCCTGGCGGACCCAGCCCATCCCCGCCTGCTTGAGCAGGTCCGTGTCGGCGGTCGGGAAGGCAGAGGTGCCGATCATGAGCGGACGCATCGCACGACCTCCCGTTGTCGGGCAGCCTCTGAGCCGCCCCTTGTCACGGCTGGGGTACCTGCAGACACGACCTTGTGGCAGCCCTAACCCTTCAGCTTCCGCGCGATGTAGTTCGTCAGTCCGTCGAGTGCTGAGTAGACCACCGGCACCACGAACAGGGTCAGGAGGGTGGAGGTAGCAAGGCCGCCAATGACGGCGGTCGCCATCGGAGCCTGAACCTCCGAGCCCTTGCCAAGGCCGAGCGCGATCGGCAGCATACCCAGGATGGCAGCCGAAGCGGTCATGAGAATTGGCCGCAGACGGGTCGGGCCGGCACGGAGCAGGGCCTCATCGCGGCCCATTCCCTGAGAACGCAGGTGGTTTGTGTAGTCCACCAGCAGAATCCCGTTCTTGACGACAATGCCAACGAGCATCAGCGTCCCGATGAAGGCGGTGATCCCAAAGGAACGGCCTGTGAGGAACAGGCCGAGAGCGACGCCGGTGGCGGCCAGCGGCACGGTGAGTAGAATCGTGAAGGGGTGCAGGAAGGCCTCGAACTGCGAGGCCAGCAGCATGTAGATCAGGCCGATGGCCAGGATGACGGCCAGCGCCATGCCCGCGAACTCCTCACCACGACGCTTCTGGCTGGTCCCCCAGTCCCAGTAGTAGCCGGTTGGCAAGGTCACGCGGGAAAGGGCCTTCTTGATGTCCGTCTGCACCTCACCGGGTGACCGCCCCTGGGGAGAGCCTGTGACGGCAATGTAGCGCTGCCGGTTCAGGCGGGTGATCTGGCTGGGACCGGTTCCGTAGTTGGCGTGCGCAACCTGGTTAAGGGTGATGGCGCCCTGGGTGTTGTTCCCCGAGGAGGGGCTGACGACAAGGTGCAGCATATCCTCCACGGTCTTGCGCTTGCCCTCGGGCACCTGGACGATGATGGGATACTGGAAGCCGCTCTCCTGGTAGTAGCTGGCGATGCTGCCGTTCGTGGCGGTGTTGATGGTGTTCGCGACGTCGGAGAAGCTCAGGCCGAGCGAACTGGCCTTGTCGCGGTTCACCTGCCACTGGATCTCGGGCATGGCCTCCTGCCAGTTGACATCGAGGTTCTCCAGGCCGGGAATGTCTCGCAGGGCGGCCATGACTTCCTTGGCGGTGCTGGAGAGGGTAGCGAGGTCTTGGCCGAAGATGTCGATCTCAACGTTCTGCCCCCCACCAGTCATGAGGGAGGAGACCAGGTCGTTCTGCTCCAGACGGGCCGAGACTCCGGGAAGCGCACTGAGCTGCTTGCGCAGCGAGCGCATTACCTCCTGGGTCGTGGCTTTGGCATCGGGCTTGAGTTTGGCGGTTACCGAGCCCTGGAAGGGAACGCTCTGGCCTACAGACCCGGCGCTGCGCATGTTGGCCCCGGCAGCGGCGAGAACAGTGTCTATGTTGGGGTTGGCGCGGACAATGTCCTCGACCTGCAAGACCACCTCATTGGTCTTCTCGAGGGCGGTGCCCACGGGCATCTTGATGCTCACGCTGAAGTCGCCGCTGTCGGTGGCGGGCATGAGCTCGGTACCAACCTGGGCCATGATCGGGAGGCTTCCGATCGTGATCACCACGGCGGCGATGAGGACCGTAAGGCGGTGATGGATGGCCCACTGCAGGCCGTTGCGGTAGGACTGATCGAGGGCGTCAAACCACTTCCCGGCTTGCCGGAAGGCGAGCTGCAGCAGGCCGCGGTGCCTGACCTCGCCGTTGATGCTCTCTGCGTGCGCCTCGCCGGAGATGAGACGAGTGGCCAGCATCGGAACGGCGGTCAGAGCCACTACCAGCGAGATCGCCAGTGAGAAGACGACCACGAGAGCGAACTGCGTGTACATCTGCGCCGCCTGACCCTTGATGAAGACCAGGGGCAGGAACACGACCATGACCGTCCAGGTCGACGCAAAGACGGCGCCCATGATCTCCGTGGTCGCATCCACCGCTGCGGTCCAGACGTCCTTACGGTCGCGCTCGATATGCCGGAAGATGTTCTCCAAGACAACGACCGCATCGTCTACGATCAGACCGGTTGCAAGAGCGAGACCGCCCAGCGACATCGTGTTGAGCGTGAAGCCGCAGAGGTAGACCAGGGAGAAGGTGGAGATGATTGCGGTAGGGATGGAGATCGCAACGACCAGGGTGCTGCGGAGGTTGCGCAGGAAGAAGAGCAGGATCAGGATCGCGAGCGTGCCGCCGAGGAAGGCGCTGATCTTCACATCGTTGATGGACTGCTCGATGTAGGAAGCCTGGTCGTAGGCGACACTGAAGGAGAGGTTCGGGTAGAGCTCCCGGACCTTCTCAATCTTCTCCTTAACCTCGTAGCCCGTGCTGATGGTGTTGGCTTCGCTCTGCTTGGCGATGGACAGACTGGCCGAGGGCTCGCCGTTGAAGCGGGTATAGACGCGGGTCTCGTCGTGGCTGTCGCGGACGTCGGCGACCTCACCCAGGGTTACGAGTCGCCCGTTGAGACTGGTGATGGGTAGCTTAGCCAGCTTCTCGGGACTGGGAAGCCATCCGAGACTGCGGATGACGTACTCTGTGTTGCCTTGCTTGCCGATGCCCGCCGGGAGGTTGAGGTTCTCCTGCGAGATGCGCTTGATGACCTGGCTGAGAGTGACGCTGTGGGCGGCGAGACGCACCGGATCGGCGTCGATGATGATGGCGCGCTCTTGCCCACCCGAGACGGTGGCGGAGGCAACACCGTTCGCCGCCTCGACCATCGGCACGACCTGGTTCTCGAGGATCGTGCGCAGCTTGACGGGATCGCTCTCACCGGTGACACCGTAGACCAGGATCGCCATCTGGTTCGGGTCGAACTTGCGGATGATGGGGGTCTTGAGAGTCGCGTCGTTGGGGAACCGCTGCTTGGCGCGCTCGACAAGCTGCAGGACGTCGACCGCGGCCTGGCCCATGTCGGTGCCCCACTGGAACTGGACCCGCACGGAGGAGCTACCCTCTGTGGTGCTGGAGTTGACCTGGTAGATGTTGGGGGCTGCGGAGACAGCCTCCTCCACCGGCCGTGTGATCTGGGTCTCGATCTCCTGCGGTGCGACGTTGGGCCAGCTCGTCTGCACGGAGATGGTGGGCAGTGAGACCTTGGGCAGCAGGTCAACAGGCAGGCGCGTGAGACAGACGGCTCCCAGCAGTACGGGAGCCAGGACCAACATGGTCATGGCCACAGGTCGGCTTACGGCTATGCGCGCGATGTTCATGAGGGCGGGCGAGCTTCCTTCGATGGCGTGGCCGGCGCTTCAGCGCCAGGTGCCGTTTGTCTGTCGCCGCGACCTCCGGCCCCTCTCGGAGAGGTGCCGGGGAGAACGGGCTTGACCGTCTTGCCGTCCTTGAGCGGCACGGAGGTGACGGTTACCACCTGCTGGCCGAGATCCAGGCCGGAAGAGACCGAGATGTACTTAGCGTCGGACAGCCCCACACTCACGGGCTGCTTGCGTACCTTGCCGTCGGGGTCGACGACCGTGACATAGGCTCCCGAAGGACCGCGCTGCACGGCCTCGCGTGGAACAGCGATCTGCTGCTCGGCGCGCTGCGTCACGATCGTGACGTGGGCGAACATGCCGGGGCGGAAGGCACCGGCGGCGTTATCGAGGGCTGCGCGAACAGTGAACTGTCGCGCCTCGGGGTCGGCAGAGGGGTTGATCTGGACCACAGCGGCCGGGAAGATCTGGCCTGGGAAGGCGTCGAAGGTCACGTCGAGGTTGTCGCCCAGGCGGATGGCTGAGCTGACGTCCTCGGGGACGGATACGCTCACCCAGATCTGCTTGAAGGACTCGATGGTGAGGATCTCCTGGCCGGAGGAGGCCATTGCTCCGGGGTCTTGGTGGCGGCCGGTGATCACGCCATCCATGGGGCAAGTGAGGACGGTGTCGGCACGTTGCGCCTCAGCACTGCGCACGGCGGCCTGGGCAGCGGCAACGGAGGCTTTCAGTGCGGCGACGCCCTGCCGATAGGCGGGGCTCTGGGCGGTGTTGGCACGGGCGTATTCCAGGGAGGCCTTTGCCTGCGCCAGCTTCTGCCGAGCGGCCTCGACGTCGGCCGTTCCCTTGGTGCGCGTGATCTCGACCTGGTGCTCGTTGGACTTGAGCTGGCCCTGGGCGGAGTCTCGGGCGCCCTCAGCAGCCCGGAGCTTGCTGCGGGCAGACTCTACCTCGGCCTCCTGGACGCCCACAGCGGTCCTCGCATTGTCCACCTCCTGGCCGGAGACGTACCCCTTCGACAGGAGGTTGGAGAGCCGGTTGTAATGCGCTCTGGCGTTTGCGAGGGTTGCCTGGGCGCTGTCGATCGAAGAGGAGGCGGTGTTGATGGCCGCGACGGCGGCGTCGACCTTGCCCTGGGTGTCCTGCACATCGGACTGAGCGGCAGCGACCTGGTACTGCAGGCTGTGCCGAGCCTGGTCATAGTCCGCAGCGGCACTGGCGACGGCAGCCTCCTGCTGGCGTACCTGCGTCTTCACTCCGACGTCGGTGGGTCCCTGGGCAATCAGCGCCTGGGCGAGCTTCGACTGGGCCTCGGCGACGTTGGCGCTCTGCTTGCGGACCTCGGCCTCGACCTGTGAGTCGTCGATGCGGACCAGCACCTGGCCCTGGCTGACGCGGTCGCCCTCATGCGCGGTCAGAAAGAGGATGCGCCCGCTGACCTTGGGTGTGATGTCCACCTTGCGCGGGGCCTCGAGCGTTCCGGTGGCCTCGAAGGTGGTCTGAAGGTCGCGCAGTTCGGCGCGAGCGACGGCGACTTGGGGCACCGTCGAGGCACGAGCGGCCCGCTGCTGGGCCAAGGCTGCCTCTGCAGCCCGCTTCTCTCCCATTCTCCACCAGATCAAGCCGCCGAGGATCAGTACAGGGATGAGGATGGTAAGGATACGTTTCACGGGGATCCCTTTGTGACGACATCCGTGCAAGCGTTCCGCCCCTTGCGAGGCGGCTAAGAGTCGCGTCTGAGAAAGCGACGCGCGAAATCCAGAACCGAGCGAGTGAAGGTGAACTCGCCGGTCTCAGGCACAGTTCTCGGCGGCGCCGGAATCCAGCTTTCGATCACGTACTGGTCCGGAGCGCCGCCGACCATGGCGTAGTCATAGCCCTGGCGCATGACCGAGATATACCAGGTCGCCTCATCCGCGATCCCGAGTCGATTGAGCGCCGGGTAGTCTGCAGCCCAGTAGAGGAGGCTGAAGGGCAACTGATGGCTGCGGCAGTACTGCTCCAGGCTCCGGATCTCGACCCAGGAGCCATGGCCGCGGACGAAGTGGACCCAGTCGACGTCCAGGCGGAAGAAGTCTAGGCCATGCACGCCCATATCGGCCAGACGTGCCTGAAGAGCCTCCAGCCACCGAATCTGGTCAGCCACAGGGATGGACGGGCAGGGCTCGATGTCACCGATCAAGGTTTGCGGGTAGCGCCTGCGCACCAGCGAGATGAAGGTGGCGGTCTCCTGTACCGCGTACTCCTCGGGCTTCTTGAGAGAATTGAGCGCGCAACACAGGGGCTCATCAAGGGCGAGGGTGTGAATCGTGGCACCGAGGCCCTGGAAACGATCCCACATCGGGACTTGCGCGTTGAAGGCTTTCTCGCCGGTCGGGCCCCACTCCTTGACGGCGCCGACCTCCAACTCGAGCTTCAGACCCCATTCCCGCAGACGCCCGAACATTGAGCGGAGTTCATCATCTCTGAACTCGCGGTTGAGAACGTGGTCCGCGAAGCCGATGGAGTCAAGAATCTGGCGGGTCTTGCTCCAGGCCTCGGGCTGATCGAACAGCTCGCGGAAGCCTCGGGCATGGTCCTGTGAAGGAGGATACATGGCGAGGCTCGGCCTCGCCACAGTCGCAGAGGTGGCAGGCTGTCCGATGGCGGCCAGAGTCGGAAGCAGCGTAACGAGCAACAGACTACCCACCTTGAAGTGGATGCGGTTGCGACTGGACACCGCAGGTAGCCTCCACACAGCCGGCATGGCGACAGACGGACACAACTGGCCTATTCCCCGGCGCGTTGCTTTCGTCCTTCGCCCGGATTCGGTGGGTCTTGCGTAGGGTTGGCGGGAGGGATCACCTGCAGCAGTCGCCATTCACCCACTCGCGCCACCTCTTTGGTGGCAACCGGCAGCGGCCGGAGCTTCTCGTGCAGGATCTTGAACTCCTCCTCATCTATCTCCAGGAAGGAGCCCCAACTGCCGGCTCGCATCCTGTCGAGCAGGCTGTCACCGGCCGGCGGTTGCCTGGGTATCCGACGCCGGTAGACCGGCCCGGCCAGCACGTAGTCCACGGGTGCGCGTCGGATCAGTGAGGTCAGCTCGGGCGCTCCGACGGAAATCCCCGCGTAGCGCTCATTGTCGACCCAGTAGACGGTGGAGGCAGTCGTCAGATACACCGAGGCACCGACAAGATCGCCAGAAGTGCGCACACCATCCCGGGCCATCAGGAGTATCCGCCGCCCACGAACCAGTTCCTGCATCCGTGTGTCCTTCCCGAGCACTGCAAGGTCCGCTATCCGCTCTTCTGGTGTGGGGAGCAGCAGATTGGCGGTTCCCTGGAGTGCGCCGTCGAGGAGTATGCACAGCCCCAGCAAGGCAACGGGGGGACGCAAGGCGGGTAGACGCGCTGCAGCGGCAACCAGCGCGGCGATCGTCATCACGCACGCCTCCATCATCATCCGCCCGCCCGGGTGGTTGATCCACTTGGCAGACCGATAGAAGGCCAGGCCGAGAACCGCTGCCAGCGTGCAGCCGACTGCCAGGACAAGCAGCCACCGCAGCCCGGTAGTCTCCGGATCGCGTCGCAGGCGCCGGTACATCACCACCGTGACGATGACCGAGACGGCAAGGATCACCATGCCCTGGAAGGCGATGAGGCCCTGGAGTCCGCGTATAGCGGAGCCCGCGCTCGGGTTCCAGCAGAAGTTGCTGAGGTAACACCGGAGGGAGATGAGAAGCTGCTTGCCGAAGTCGCCGCGGCCGGTCCCGTAGAAGCCGCCACCATGCCCCGTAACGGCCAGGCAGCGTGCCGTCCAGACTGCCCAGGAAGCCACGCCCATACCGGGAGCAAGGAGGACCGAGGGCAGCCACCTTCGCCAGCCCTGTCCTCGCAGCACCATCCAGGCAGCACCTCCTGCACACACGGCCGCCGCAACACCCCAGTGCCGCGTGAGGCACGCGAGTCCCCAGAGAGTACCGGCTCCCAGGGCCAGGCGCCATCCGCCTCTCTTGACCGCCAGCAGGTGCAGGACCGCTGCCCAGGCCGCCAGCGGAAGGTACACATGCTCCGAGAGCGCCCTCGGGACCTCAGAAAGGAAGGGCCCGGAGAGGATGCACAGTCCGCCACCCAGAAGACCGGCCGGCAGACTCCCGCTTGCGACCGTGATGAGTGCGACCAGCCCCGCCGCTGCCACCAGCATTCCAGCCAGATCGAGGTTGCCCGCTGTCGCCACCAGGTGCGCCGCGTCCATGAGTCCGCGACCCGCCGCGACGGCGATCACCAGGGAGTACAGAGGCGGCCACCAGCCGAGACGGTCCAGTTCCGGCGCCTCCGGCAAGGTGTAGGGGTTGAGCTGCACGAGGTTCAGCCCGTAGACGCCCCGGGTAGCCATGATCCGCGCCGCAGACAGGTACCCGCAAGCGTCCGGCCAGATCACCGGGGCTGCATGGCGCTGCCCGGCGGTGTAGAAGGCTGCGCAGCAGGCGAAGAAGAGCGCGGCGCCCACCAGTGGGAGTCGAGACGGCCTATCAGAGCGCTTCGGCAAACTCTCAACTGCCATCCATGATCTCCGCGTCCGGGAAACCGGGTCGCAGGCACCTGCGGGCTCACGCCGAGCAGCCTGCACTCACCGCTCAGAGGGCGTCTGGGGAGGTACAACTGCGCAGATTCGTCGGCAGGGGGAGGCACACCTTTTCGGCGAGCACATAAGAGGCCAGGCAGAACGCAAAGCCCGCAATGGTGATCATCGCGGGCTTTCATGGCAACTGGCGGACGGGGAGGGATTCGAACCCCCGGAGCTTTCGCTCAACGGTTTTCAAGACCGCCGCCATCGACCTCTCGGCCACCCGTCCGTTAACCATGAAGTATACGGAGCCCCCGCGATTGCGTCAAGAAGTGCGGCGCCCAGGGCCTTGGCCTCACCCCCGTCTCGCTGCCGCTCGACTCCCCCTCGCCACGCGTGGCGAGGGGGACAAAGGGGGTGAGGTGCCGTGTGGCCTCCCAGCACTGTGAGTGCGTCAGTGCCAGGTGCGGCCCCGTGCCCCTCTACTTACGGCACTTCCGGGGTCGGTCCCGGAACGGTTTGAGCGCCTCCGAGCGTTCTGGTATACTGGTGCTAGTTCCAAGGTATGTTCTGACTATTAGGTAGCGGTGAAGTCCGCGGGCCGTTGGGGCGCGCGCCCTTTTGTGCTGTTTGCACTCTACGATGAAGACCGGCACCGCGCAGAACCCGTCAGTGGCTTGCTCATACCCGCCAACTCCGGGGAAGTACTCTTGAGGAGCTGCGTGCTGGCCGTACTGCAACTGTTACTTGCCCTGTCCTGGGGAACTTGCGCCGTCTGGGCTCAGCAGACGGTGACGGTGCCGTCGCGAGTCCACATCTCGGTGGAGGGCGACTGGAGCCGGTACACCCTGGACGGTCAGAGGGCGACCGTCCGGGGCGATGCGCGGATCAAGGTCACCTCGCCCGAACTGGGCGGGCAGAGCGCAGAGATCCGTGCGGAGGAGCTTGAAGCCGACTTCGCCCAGCACCGCTTCAGTGCGGACAAGGGCGGGAGGATACTTGCCGGTCCTGCGCTGATAGCAGGGGACAAGTTCACGTACGACGGAGCCCGGGGCGAGCTCCTGATGGACCGCGCCCAGGGCTATGTGGCGCTCGGTCCTTCCGCGACGAACCCAGACCAGCCGGGGCCCACGGCCTACTTCTCCGGCCGGCGTGTCGTGCAGACGGGGCCGAAGGCCTATCTGTACGGCGGGCGCTTCACGACCTGCGACCACGATGACCCGCACTACTACATCGGCGCCAAGCGCATCAAGTACGACACAAGCGACGGGAAGCTGACCGTCAACAATGCCAAGCTGCACCTATATGGTCTGTCCATCCCGATTGCGCCCTGGGCGAGTACTGGGCTTGGCGGCGCGGGCCCACAGAGCGGTCTTCCCTTCGGAACCCCCGGCTACAGCAGCCGAGAGGGCCTGTACGTGCCGCTCTCGCACAGCTTCAGCGGGCCCGAGGCAGACTGGACCCTGCAGGCCAACCTCATGGCCACCCGGCGTCTGGGTGTCACCGGCACCGCCTACGCGGAGCGCAAGACGGACGACTGGGAACTGAAGGCCCAGGTGACCCGCAAGGAGGCCGTCACTGACCGGCTGGAGGACCGTCTCGGACTGTCGCGGTACCCGGAGGTCAACTACACACGCCACGTGACGCCGACGGGAGACGGCAAGGCGGCCCTCAGCTTCAACCTGAGCCTGGGCAACTACGAGGAAGACCTGGAGACGCCCGTCGAAGGCACGCCCCCGCGGCCGCGCGTGAAGGAACAACGCGTGCTCGGAGCGTTTAGCTATGTGGGGAACGCTGCACAGCTTCAAGCCCGCCGGGGCGACTGGTATGGCCTGGCAGGCCGACTGAGCCACTACTCGAGCGGCGACACCTACGGCGATCTCGAAGCCTTTGCGGGAGCGGGCTTCAATCTGGGTTGGCGGGTGCAGGCTCACGCAACGCTGCGCCACCATTTCATCTCAGGCGAGACACCCTTCCTGTTCGATGACGTGGACATCAAGACGGAGCTCGCCGGTGGAGCGACCTTCGGGATCAGCGACAAGTGGAGCTTCTCGGGCTGGGGACGCTATGATGTGGATGAGCACGACATGCGCGACTATGAGCTGAGCGCGGACCTGCGTCAGCATTGTCTCACCTGGGGCGTCTACTACCGGGCCGTCGGCGACCGCGTGGGCCTCCGGGTCAACCTCAATGGTCTGACCGGTGGCACGAAGGGGTTTGAGGCCAAGTCGTCGTTGCAGGCGAAGATGGAGAGCGAAGGCTTGTTCATCAAGCCCATCACTCTGGTGAAACCCCCGGCTGCCACGCAGGAGCCGTCGCGGGAGTAGCTCCGTCACAAACCCTTCCGGTTGGCGTCGATGCCAGACCCTCTCCGGCTGTCCTTGCTCCGAGACCTGGTCCTGGCCCTCGACAAGAACCTTAGGTCACACAGGAGACCGATTATATGGCCGCTTTCCTTTCGGCCCTTCTGGGCCTGTTCGACCCGAACGCCAAGGCCGTCAAACGCCTGCGACGCATGGTCGACGGGGTGAACGAACTCGAACCGAGAATGCGCGAGCTCTCGGACGAGGCCTTCCCCGAGAAGACCGAGGAGTTCCGTGAGCGTCTGCGCAAGGGCGAGACCACCGACGACCTGCTGCCGGAGTCCTTCGCGCTGACTCGTGAGGCAGCACGCCGAGTGCTAGGTGAACGCCCGCACGATGTGCAGCTCATGGGTGCGATCGTCCTGCACGAGGGCAAGATCGCCGAGATGAAGACTGGAGAGGGCAAGACCCTGACGGCCACCATGCCGCTGGTGCTCAATGCTCTCACCGGGCGCGGGGCACACCTGGTCACGACGAATGACTTCCTGGTCCGCTGGCAGGCGGAATGGATGGGTCGCGTCTACCATTTCCTGGGGATGACGGTCGGCTACATCCAGCATGACATGGACGCTCCAGACCGCCAGGAGATGTACGCACGCGACATCACCTACATCGAGAATACCGAACTGGGCTTCGACTACCTGCGCGACAACATGTGCGGTCACCCGTCGCAGTTGGTCTTGCGCGACCTGTCCTACGCCATCGTCGACGAGGTTGACAGCATTCTCGTGGACGAGGCGCGGACGCCACTTATCATCTCCGGCCGACCACAGCAGAGCGTGCAGTTCTATGAGGCCATTGACCGCGTGGTCCGCCGCCTGCAGCCCTCGACCAATGATGAGGCCGTGAAGGCCAAGGAAGAGGAGCCCAACGGCGACTACATCTTCGACGAGAAGTTCCAGCAGTCGGCTCTCACCGAGCGCGGGCAGGACAAGGTCGAGAAAATGCTCGGGATCCACAACCTCTCCGATCCCGAGCACCTGGACATCGCCCACCACATCAACGCTTCGCTGAAGGCCCACACGCTCTTCAAGCGCGATGTGCACTACGTGGTCAAAGAGGGCGAAGTCATCATCGTCGATGAGTTCACCGGCCACCTGCAGCCCGGCCGGCGCTACGCCGACGGTCTGCACCAGGCGATCGAGGCCAAGGAAGGCGCCAGGGTCGAGGAGGCGCGGCAGACGGTCGCGACGATCACCTACCAGAACTTCTTCCGCCTCTATGACAAGATCGCCGGGATGACGGGTACTGCGAAGACGGAAGAGGGCGAGTTCGTCCGCATCTACGACATGCCGGTCATCGTGGTGCCGACGAACGTACCTGTGAAGCGCCTGGACTCGCCGGACGTGGTCTACAAGACGGCCGAGGCGAAGTACCGGGCCATCGTCGGCGAGATCGTAAACACTCATGTTCGTGAGCAGCCGACCCTGGTCGGCACGCGCTCGGTTGAGGTCAGTGAGTACGTGAGCAGCCGGCTGGCCGCGGATCGGATCCAGACGCAGTGCCTGGTCGCGCTATGTCAGGCGCAGATCTACGACGAGAAGGCGACCCGGCTCACGAAGGAACAACGCCAGGAATACATGACGACGCTGCGCAAGCCCATCGAGGAGCTGAGCCGGCACGACCTGCGTCCGATCGCCAAGGCCGTGGGCGTGGACATGGAGCCAACGGCCGAGGAGAACCTCGATGCGACGCTGCGGCTCCTGGATGTGGCGAGCGACAAGACGCCGCCGGAGGATCGGCAACGCTACCGGGAACGTCTGGAGCGAGTCCTACGCGAGGGCGTGGACCACAGTGTACTGAACGCGAAGTTCCACGAGCAGGAAGGGCAGATCATCGCACAGGCTGGTCGTCCCGGTGCGGTCACCGTCGCGACGAACATGGCTGGTCGTGGCGTTGACATCGTGCTGGGTGGCAAGCCTGAGGACGGCCGGAAGTTCGATCCGGAGCAGCAGGAGAAGGTGAGGGCCGCCGGTGGCCTGCACATCCTCGGTACGGAACGCCATGAGAGTCGGCGCATCGACAACCAGCTTCGTGGTCGATCGGGCCGTCAGGGCGACCCGGGTAGCTCGCGGTTCTACATCTCGCTGGAAGACGAACTGATGCGCCTCTTCGGCCCGGAGCGGTTCGGGTTCTTCCTGAACTCATGGCCGGAGGAGGAGGCGCTGGTCCACAAGATCGTCACCCGCAGTCTCGAGCGCGCGCAGGAGAAAGTCGAGATGCGCAACTTCGAGATGCGGCGCAACACCTTGCGCTATGACGATGTGATGAACAAGCAGCGCGAGGTCATCTATGGTGACCGCCGCCGCGTGCTCATGGGCGAGGACATCAGCGAGAGCGTGCTGCGGATGCTCGACCGGACGATCGCGAGCGCCGTGAGCACCCATGCCAGCAAGGACCTGCACGATCTGGACCGGGACATCGAGGGGCTGCATGCGGCCTTGACCGAATCCGTGCCGGGGATCGAGCAGCGCCTGACGGTGGAGGATGTGTGGAACCTGAACGGCCCGCACCTGGAGGAGGACCTGTGCGAGGTCGTGCGGGGGATGTATGCTGAGCGCGAGGAGACCATTGGCTCGGAGCTGATGCGGCAGATCGAGCGCAGTTGGTTGCTGCGGGTCATTGATACGAACTGGATGCAGCACCTGCAGGAGATGGACTACCTGCGCGACAGCGTGGGTCTGCGAGCCTACGGGCAGATGGACCCGCTCATGCAGTACCAGAAGGAAGCCTACGAGTACTTCGACGGCCTCCTGGACCACATCGCCCGGGACGTGACCAAGGCCATGTTCCTTACCGAGGTGGCCGTGGAGCAGAAGGGCGTGGAAGTCCAGGACATGGAGCAGGGCACGCCCATGACCGAGGCTGCCCAGGACCACCGGGACGGTCGCGGTCACACCTATGTGAAGCGCGACAAGGAACCGGGGCGCAACGATCCCTGCCCCTGCGGCAGCGGCAAGAAGTACAAGAAGTGCTGCGGGTTGACGACCGCCAACCGGTAGCTGCCGATCGAAGTCAGGCCGGCGTGGCTTTGGAGTCCGGCGCCGCGAACCTGCAACCCGTAGCGGGACGTGGAGGCACGCACAGATGCTAATGGAGACCCACGAGCAGATTGCACAACTGCGCAAGTCCCTGGAGGAAATGGGGAATCGTCTTTGACTTGGCCCGGCGCCGTCGCGAGCTGGACGAGCTAGAGAAGGTCGCGGAGGAGCCTGGCTTCTGGGATGCCCCGGAGACGGCCCAGAAGCACATGCAGAAGGTGAACCAGGCGCGGCAGGCAGTGGAGCCCTGGAGCGAGCTGCGCGCGCAGTTGGAGGACCTCGAGACCCTCGCCGAGATGGCCGTCGAAGAGCAGGACGAGGCAATGGAACCGGAATTGCAGGAGGGGCTGGAGCAGGCACGCAACAGCATGGCCGACCTGGAACTGTCGACGGTTCTGGGCGGCAAGTATGATCGGAACAACGCCATCCTGACCGTCACCGCGGGCGCAGGAGGCACCGAGGCCTGCGACTGGGCCGAGATGCTGTTGCGCATGTACACCTTCTGGGCTGAGAACTACCGGCGCTACCGGTTCGAGGTGGTGTCGCATGTGGAGGGCGAGGCGGCCGGGATCCGCAATGCGACAGCGCGGGTCAGCGGCCCGATGGCCTACGGGTATCTGAAGGCGGAAGCGGGCGTTCATCGCCTGGTGCGTCTGTCGCCTTTTGACTCCTCCAAGCGCCGCCATACGAGCTTCGCCTCGGTGGATGTGATTCCTGAGGTGGCGGAGGAGGACGAGCTCCCGATCCGTGAGGAGGACCTGCGGGTTGATACCTACCGGTCCAGTGGCGCGGGCGGTCAGCACGTGAACAAGACCGACTCCGCCGTCAGAATCACGCATATCCCCACGGGCATTGTGGTACAATGTCAAAATGAGAGGTCTCAACATTCGAACAAGCGGACGGCCATGCAGATTCTGCAGGCCCGCTTGTATGAACTTGAGCAAAGCAAACACAGTCAAGAGATACAGGGGCTGCGAGGCGAGAAGGGCGACATCGCCTTCGCGAACCAGATTCGAAGCTATGTGATGCAGCCGTATACGATGGTCAAGGACCATCGGACCGGAGTGGAGACGTCAGACGTCACAGGGGTTCTGAACGGCGATCTGCAGGTCTTCATTCGGGCCTATCTGCAGTGGTTAGCTGGGCAAGGTGGTGAGGGTGTATGACAACCCTCCGCACATTGGCAGTGGTGATGGGGCTGAGCCTGGCCGTCACTTCCTGGGCACTTGCAGCAGGCCAAACCGTCAACGCGCTGACTACCGAGAACATTCAGGCAGAAGAAGCGACCTTTGGCGACCTGACCACGGACGCCCTGTGTGATGCGGCCGGAAGCACCATCGCTTTGACACCCGCCGTCGTCTTCAAGCAGGGGATGATCCCAGCCGGACAGGTAACGCAGCAGGACATCGCGTCCTTGCTGTATGACCCCAACGAAAGCTGGGCGGTCCTCAGTCTCACAGGCACGCAGATCCGCCAGGCCCTGGAGCGCTCGGTGTCCTTTGCGCCTACGCCACGGACCTTCTTCCTGCAGGTCTCCGGCCTCACGCTGGTCTATGACCCGGACGCGACGCGTGGACGACGGATCAAGTCTCTGCGCGCGGGTTTCACCGAGATCGACGACGCGGCCAGCTATGAGGTCGCCATGCCGGAGAGCCTGGCCGCCGGCGGCTCGGGGTACTTCACCGTCTTTGATGGCGCCAGGCGAGTGCGCACCGGGACCGAAGGAGCAGCGCGACTGATCGACCGCTATATCACCGCGCGAGGGTCAGTCAGCTACACCGGCCAGGGACGGATCATCGTCGGCGGATAGAGCCCGGACCCAGGCACCAGCACCGAAGTGGATAACAGGCACGGCGGCCGAAGAGGGGAAGTCCTCAGGGCCGCCGTGTTTTTGTTTTTGGGCCTAGACTTTCCCGCGCAACCTCTCCCCCACACTGACGCCCGGCTCTAGTTCTTGCGGCAGACGAAGAGCAGTTGCCGCTGCCAGCCCTCGAAGTCCTCACCAAGGTAATCGCCGTAGATCCCCTTGACCTCCAGCCCAACGCCGGTGATGAGCTCCTGCAACTCCTCGACGCCGTAGAGGCGGATCGAGGCCTCGTGGATGATGGTGTCGGGATCCTCGGGGAGACTCCAGCGGCTGTCGAGGCGTCGCAACTCGCGGTGATAGTGGCAGCGCATGAGGTACTGCTTGTCGTCGGAGGTCGTTACGAGCTGGTGGTAGGGCGCGTAGAGGATCTGGTACTGGCGATTGCGGGTGTCGAGGAGGAAGCGGCCGCCGGGCTTGAGGATCCGTGCCGCCTCACGCAGGACTGCCACGTTCTGGCCCTCCTCGAGGAAGTAGCCGAAGCTGTTGAAGAGGTTGACGACGACGTCCAGACTCTCTGACCGGAAGGGCAGGGCCGCCGCATCCCCTCTCACGAGGCGAGACGCGTGTCCGGAGGCCTGCAGCACCTTGGCCGCACCCCGCAGCATCATCTCCGAAGCGTCCAGGCTGACGACCTGATAGCCCTTCTCCAGGAGGCCCAGAGTGTGGCGTCCGTAGCCGCAGCAGACGTCGGCGATCAGGTCGGTGGGCTGCAGGGCAAGGAGCTTCTCGAGACCGCGAATCTCACGCGCCGTCTCGCGCTCGTCGGGGAAGAAGGACAGGTCCAGCGACTCGTCGCTCTCGAAGAATCGGCGCCACCAGTTGTCGCGGATGGGCTTTGGTTCGGACATTTGACCACCTGGGGGTGTCCTTAGGACCTGTCAGTATGTGTCAGGTCAGGGTGATGAAGGGGATTGGTTGCGCGGCGGACCCTGGATGCCATAGCGAAACTCGTCGCGCAAAAGCCGACCGAAGTTGCGCCGGTAGTAGTCGACCATGGTTCGGGAGCGCATCGTGCGCTCGGCGCCACCCGGGCGCAGGAGCTGGAGACGAGTCCGTGCCCAGCGGACCAGGTACATCAGGGCGGTCGCCGGCCGTCCGTAGTTCAGCCGCCAGTAAGTGTACTCGCTTTCGAGAATCTGGGCGATGAGCTGGGCGTTCTCGACCTTCGCCCCCGACTGTCGGCCGCGGTGAAGGACGAGGGCAGCGGGCACATGCACCGCCTGATAGCCGGCGCGGTGGAGCTTGCGCCCCCAGTCGATATCATCGAGCCACATGAAGTAACGCTCGTCAAGCGGCCCCACCTCTTCCAGCACCCGGCGCGGCATCATAAGGGCGGCCCCGACGAGCCAGTCGACCACACAGGGCTCCGTCATGGCGGCCATTCGGCGGTTCACCACCTCGATGCGCCGGGCCTCGAAGACACCGGGAAGCAGACGCAGGAAGTAGGGCGGGAACTCGGAAGCGGAGAACTGGTAGGAGCCGTCGGGATTGGTGAGGCGTGCACCGGCGGCGCCGTAGCGACGGTCTTGCTCGAGGACCTCCACCAGCTCTTCGAGGCAGCCTGGGCGGACTTCGGTGTCACTGTTCAGCATGAACAGGTAGTCGCCCTGCGCGGCTGCGAGCCCCTGATTGTTAGCCTTCACGAAGCCGAGGTTGTCGTCGTTGCACAGGAGGCGCACGGCCGGGAACTCGGTACGGACCATCTCGGGGCTACCGTCCTGCGAGCCGTTATCGACGACGACGGCTTCGACCCTGAGGGCCGGGCTATCCCAGGGCAGGGACTCCAGGCAGGCTCGCAGCAGGTCTTTGGTGTTCCAGTTGACGATGATGACCGAAACAAGAGGCGGCATGTATTCACCAGGTTGAGGACTGGACCTGGAATCCGAGGAGGGACTTGTCGGGCTCCTGCCAGTCGACGACGACGCGCTGAACCCAGGCCAGCGCCGGGCCTTCATAGAGCTTCTCGAGGAGCTCCTGCAGCGCCTCGGGCGAGCCCTGGGCGACGACCTCGACCTGTCCGGTGGCGAGGTTGCGCACCAAGCCCTTGAGGCCCAGCCGGACGGCCTCACGCTGGACGAAGTAGCGAAATCCAACGCCCTGCACGCGGCCATGAACGCGGGCACGGAACTGCTTGACGTCCGTCTTGCGCTTAGCCATCCGAAGGTGGCGTCTTGGCGCGCACTCGCGGCAGCACCAGGCATAGACCCCAGGCGACGAGACCACCACCCAGGGCAACCAGGACGCCGAGCAGCAGCAGACGCAGGCCAAGGGTCTGCAGGAGAGGCAGCGCGGAAGGCGTGTCGTCCGGTCGACCCACAAGGGTATGGCCGGCGTGAGCGGGACTGGGAGCTTCCTCGGGAGTTGCCGGTCGCACACTGACCGTAGCCCGGTCGAGGATGCCCAGGACGGCCGGCGTCTCAAGGGCCGCAGCCACGATCAAGCACACACCAAGCACCAGGGGAAGGAGGCCCTGGGCCGTCCAGACACGCCTCTCCTCGGAACCGACTGCAGATTCAGGCCTGGCCAAGACCCTGTCTCACCTCCCGGCATCGGGTCGCCGATGGCCCGCCAGAGGGGCCTTGTGCTCTCACTGGCACTGGAACGGATTCGAAGTATAGCATACCCTCTCCAGGGCGAACAACGCTGCGCCTTGTATCTTCGCCAGACGCAGGTAACTGCGGCCCAGGTAGCGAACTGTATGTTATTCTGCGGGTGACAGAGGGCGGCGTGCACCTTACGACCGAGACGAGCGCTGGCGAGAGCGACGCACTTCCGGGGGATACGGACGGGTGACGGGCTGGACAGGCCACGGCCTGAGCTTGTTCACGTTCCTGATGGGAGGAAGCGGGATGACGCCCCTGGGGATCTGTGTGATTGGTGCTGGTGACCTGGGTGCCACTCAGGCGGAGAGCTGGCTGAAGGTTCCGGAGGTCAGGCTCGTTAGTGTTGCGGACCCCGACATTGTGCGCTGTCGGTCGTCGCAGGTGAAGTACGGATTTGACTCGTGGCATGAGGACTACCGGGAGGCCCTCGCACAGCCGGGGATCGACGTCGTGTCGGTGGTGGTGCCCTCGGACTTGCGTCGTGAGTGTGCGGAAGCGGCGATGGGGCGCGGGTACCACGTACTGTGCGCCAATCCGCTTGCGGTGAGCATCGAGGATGCAGAGTCGATGATCGCCAGTCGTGACCGCGCCGGGGTGAAGCTGGGCGTCGGTCTGTGCAGACGTTACCTGGGTCAGGTTTTGAAGACCCGGGAGCTGATTCAGGCGGAGGCCCTCGGCAGGCCCTGCGTGTACCGCTACGTCAGCGGTGGAGAGCGTCTGCACAGGCTGTGGGTCATGGACAAGTACAGCGGCGGCGGTCCCGTCATTGATCTGTGCAGTCGCTACTTCGACGAGATGCGCTTCATCTTCGGCAGTGAGCCGGTCCGAGTGCGGGCTTCGGGGCTGACCCTCTCGGAGGGCGCCGGAGAGATGTCCGGCGCCGACCTTGCGACAGACACGGTGAACCTGATCGTGGGCTTTGCGAGCGGTGACATCGGCGTCATGAGCATCACCTGGGGGCTGCCGCAGGGAGTGGAGACGGGTGCTCTGGAGGATGTGCTGGGCTCACGCGGGGTGATTCGTCTCGACAACCCCACCGAGGTGACGCTGGTAACGAAGCGGGGTCACGAGGAGAAGTTCACCGGACTCGAGGCGGATGCGCAACTGCGGCAACTGGAGGCCTTCGCGCAAGCCATCCGCGAAGATCTGCCGATTCCCTTCTCTGCGGAGGATGGGCTGACGGCGCTGCGGGTCTCCCATGCGGTTTTGGCATCGGTGCGGACCGGTCAGGCGGTTGACCTGGCCTGAGCCCCGCCTTGAGACTGCCTGCCACTTGCACCCTTGGACGGCGCTGACGGCGCCGTCCCGCCATGTCTGGAGAAGGTAAGGATGAGCGGCGACAAGAGCTTTGACGTCATTGCAGTCGGCGGCGTGTGTTGGGATGTGCTGGGAACGGTGACGCGCTATCCTGCCCTCGACGAGAAGGAGATTCTCGGCGAGTTGGTTGAGCAGGGAGGCGGACTGGCGGGCACGGCGGCCGTCGCTGTGGCACGGCTTGGCGGGAAGGCGGCAATCTGGGGTCGCGTGGCCGATGACGAGTACGGCGACAAGAACCTGAGGGAGTTTGCCCGCGAAGGCGTGGATACCGGGCACCTGCAGGTCGTTGCCGGCGGCGCCTCGCAGTTCGCCTTCTGTGTGGCCCAGCAGGGGAGCGGACACCGCAGCATCTTCTGGAAGCCGCCGACGGTGGGACGTCTGCAGCCGAAGGACCTTGACCGAACTGCGCTCATGGACTGCCGGGCGCTCATGATCGACGGCAACCACGTCGACGCGGCGCTGCAAGCCGCCGAGTGGGCGCACGAAGAGGGCATCCCGACGGTGCTGGACATCGAGCGTCCCAGCGCCGACAAGATGCGACTGCTGGAGCTGTGCGACTACCCGATCCTGCCGCAGGACTACGCGATGCAGGCCCTGGGGATTGCCGATCCGCTGGAGGCGGGTCGTTCGCTGCACCGGCAGTTGGGGAAGCTGCTGATTGTGACGCGCGGTGTGGAGGGCTCAGTGGCCTTCGTCGAAGACCAACTCCACCATCAGCCAGCCTTCCGCATGGACAAGGTGATCGATACGACCGGCGCCGGGGACGTCTTCCACGGCGCCTTCGCCTATGGGCTGACGCTGGGCTATGAGCTGGCCCAGAACCTGCGTTTCGCTTCGGCGGTCTCCGCGCTCAAATGCCGGGCGCTCGGTGGACGGACCGGCATCCCGAGCTTCCCCGAGACCCAGGCGCTGCTGGATCGCGGGGAGTAAGGCAAGGACGCCTAGGGCGCCTGCAAAGTCAGGACGCCTGCGGACAGGGCCGGCATAGTGAAGACGACCACTCTGCCCGCGACCGTTGTGGGTGCGCCGGCCGTGGTGACCTTGTGGGACAAAACGAGATTGTTGCGCGCCTTTAGGTCGCCGGGGCTCACGAGCTCCAGGGCTGCGCTGCGCACGCTGTAGGGCGGCTTCAGCGTCACCACTACCGTCGCTATCTGCGGCGTCGGGTTGACGCACTTGAGGTAGACGGTGCGGCTGTCAGGAGTGGCGGTGGCGGCAACGTTCAGCGGCGATTGCGGCCCCCCCTCAACGGCAATCAGATCCGGCGCGAAGTGGTCACGCCACAGCTTCATGACGACGTAGTTGGGCGCCGGGAACCAGGTGCCCTGATCGAAGTTGATGAGGGCATTGTCCCAGGCGGTGGCAGAGACGTGCCGCAGCCAGAGTGCCGGGCTGCCCATCGTCACCACGTCGCCGCAGCGCTCGAAGGCATTGAGCAAGCCCCCGCAGTAGAGGCCGGTGCGCCAGTCGGTGCTCTGCGCATTCCACTCCGAAACGAAGACCTGGACCTTTGGGTTCGGCGAAGCGGCGATCATCTCGCCCAGCTTGCGGAAGAGGTTCTCATAGACGCGAGGCCCGTCGGCGTACCGATCGGGGTTCTCGTAGTGGTGGATGCTGAGGTAGTCGAAGAGCTCGCCGCAGCCCTTCAGCACTTTGGCGTTCCAGTCGTTGTTGCCCGCCGGGTTCGTGCCGGAGCCCCCGCAGACGAGGATCTGCACCTTGGGGTCGGTCTTGCGCAGGGCCGGTGCGAAGGTCTTGACCAGCTCGACGTAGCGCTCCGCTCCGAGGTTCCAGGTCTCGTTGTCAATCTCCCACAGCCGCACGTTGTAGGGCTCCGGATGACCGTTGGCCGTGCGGACCTTCCCCCACTTTGAGGTAGCAGGCCCGTTGCAATAGTCGATCCAGTCGCAGGCCTCCTGAACATACTGAGCCTGAGGCGTGGTGCTGTCGTGACGCCCGGTGTTGATGACGATGAGGGGCTCGGCGCCGACCTTGCGGCACATCTGGACGAACTCATCCACGCCGAAGGAGTTGACGTCGACATCGTCCCAGATGGAGACGGGGTAGCTGCGGCGCTGACTCTGCGGGCCAAGGGCGTCCTTCCAGCGGTAGTACTCGGCGAAGCACCCTCCAGGCCAGCGAATCACGGGTGGACGAAGGTCGGCGACAGCCTTGAGCAGGTCGGGGCGATAGCCACCCGTAGCAGCGGCCTCGTCACCCATGAGGCTCACCTGATCCACCCAGACGCGACCGCGACCCAGTAGACCGACCTGCAAAGTAGCGGCGTCGACGGTCTCGGGGGCGAGGAACTCGAAGGGGAACTCGCGCCACTCGGCGGAGGGCCTACCGAGGTTGACCTGTGCCAGCGTCTTGGTGCCGTTGCGAAGGCGCAGGACCAGACCGAGGGAGGAGCTGCCGCGGGCCCACACGGAGCCGCGGTAGGTGACATTCTCGCGCAGGGAGAAGGGCTGCTGCTGGATGCCGCACTCACCACGCTCGGCGGCCAAGCGGACGGAGACGCTGCTGTTCAAGGGCCGGTCGGAGTCAGCCACGACCTCGCCCGTGCCGTAGATGGACCAGAAGCGGGCTCCGAAGGCGCCGGTGTTGTCGATGGGCGGCAGACCGCTGAAGAGGACCCTGCCGTCGAGCCTGGTGACCTTGAAGTTGCGATACTCGGCCTGGGTCGCCCAGGTACCGACCCCGACGCGACCGGATAGGTGCGCTTTCTGGTCGTCGGTGAAGTCGAGCACGAGACGGTCGTCGAGCCACGCCTGGAGATGGCGCCCTTCGCAACGGAGGCGGATCCTATACCAGCGCCCGGTCTCGATGCTTCCGGGGCCGAGGTCCTTGATGACGCCCCAGCGACCGCCGCCCTTGATGCCGCGTTCCAGAGCATGACGCGTGTTGCTCCAGCCGCCGAAGTTGAGCCAGTAGAAGTCGTCGTCACCAGCTACGCGGAACAGGAGGAGGAAGCCCTCGTTGCCGCCGGTCTTGCGGGCCTCAAGGGTGTAGTCGTAGTCCTTCCAGTCCGCATCGCCAAAGGACAGTCGCAGGTTCGTGCCGGCGCCCTGCTGGCTGACAGCGTTGCCGCGCACTTGCCAGCCACCTACGCCGGGGCCGTCCTCGAAGCTGCGATTCCAGACCATCTCCCCCCAGAGCCCGCCGTTCACCGAGTGGTAGATATGCTCGAGGAAGTGGCCGTAGATGCGCTCATCGACCTGGTGCAGGACCCGGCCGGGATCGACGGTCAGCGCCACCTGCGTCGTGTCCTGCGCCAGAGTCAGCACGGGAAGTAGGAACAGTGGAGCCACGAAGAGCAGCCGATCCATGCGAACCCCTCCAGAGCTGTCAGGTGTCCTGAGGCGTCAGCGCGGTTAGGGCAACTGGGCTCGGAAGTTGAAACGATCGTCCGGGGCGCAGTCGCCGTTGAGGGCAAAGTCTGACCAGTCGCCGGTCTGGGCCAGGTTGTCGGCCCACTTGAAGTCGATGGTCGCGGAGCTTGCAGGCAGCCCAAGCGCCGCACGGGGAACCGCCAGCTCCAACTCGCAGCCGGCGACTCGCAGGGGAAGCTCGACGGGGCCGGTCCACTCGTAACGACCGCCGAGGTTGCGCTCGAGGTTTGTTGCCTGTGGACGCACGCCGGTGCGGTTCACCACGAAGTCGTAGCCCAGCCAACCTGTCGCCGGGTTGTGGTCGACGTCGAGGAACAGCATCATCCACGCCGGATCGGTGCAGGACGACAGTGGCTCACGGGTGCGAGCGTAGAAGTAGACGGTCTCGGCGTCGCAACTCACCTTCGCAGCGACGAGGTCGTTGCGGCCGGTCTGATTCACGTAGCGGCCGGCGCCCTCCCAGCCGTCATGATCGCGGCGAACGGGATCGCCGAGGTGGTCGTGGAACTCGGGCCGGACGGCGGACCAGTCGTCGAAGTTGCCGTCGATGCGGATGGGATGGGGTGCGACAGGAGGAAGAGGACGGACGCCTTTGAAGCGGCGGATCCCGGCGATCATCTGGTAGTAGTAGTTGTCGCCGTGGCCGCCCTTCATGGGCTCGGCGTCGCGGCTGAACTCCTGGTTGTACTGGTCGACGAAGTAAGTGTCGCCGGGATTGCCCTTGCGGCCGAGAAAGCCGACGTTGCCCTTGTTGATGAAGCGCTGGGCCACCCACTCGTTCCAGCCGGTGATGAAGACGAACTCCGGGTCAACCTGGAGTGCGCGCTCCCATTGCTCGGCGAAGTAGAGGCCACGCTCGGGAGTGATCTCGCCGGGTCCGGGCTGCTTGCGATCGTGGAAGCTGCGGCCGATGTTGGAGGTGGGATGCTCGGCGACACAGACGCAGATCTGCTCGGGCCTGGTCGGGTCGTCATGCCAGCCGAAGCCCTGCGGCGTGTGATCGACCCAGGGCCACTTGTCCTTACCGTCGCCGAACCAGCCGCCGGGATTCGTCCAAGCCCAGGACTCGCGGACGGTGAAGAAGTCGGCGAGAGCGGGAGTGAGCTCGCCGGGAGTGGCCAGGATCAGCGGCTTGCCCTTCCACAGGAACCAGAGGTCGCGGTGCAGGCCCCTGGCGTAGAGGCTGTCGTAGAGGCGCTGCGTGAGCTCCCCGCTGCGGGCGTGAGTCATGAAGGCGATCTGCGGCGTTGCCTGGCCGCTGCGCCGGAGGTCCTCGTAGACGCGGAAGAGACTCTCGAGGACGCTGTCATACGTGAAGGCATTCGTGACGTCGAAGAAGACGACATCGACGCCGGCAGCGGCCAGCATCTGGGCATGCCTGCGCAGGACAAACTCGTCTTCGCTGCGGTAGTAGCCGAGGAGCGGCTCGCCCCAGAAGTGGAAGGCGTGCTCCGGTCCCCAGGTCGGCTGCTGTGGATTGGCGGCGAGGATCTTCGAGTTGTCGTAGACCTGCCTGCTGTGTTGGCCGAGCCAGAGGAAGTAGAAGATGCCGACGTACTTGCCCGGGCGCGGCGAACCGACCTGGTCATGTCCGGGAAGGGCACGTCCCAGGCCGTCTGTCGCTACCCAGGTGTCACTGTACGGGTCCCATGCAGGCATGGCCTTCGGCTCCTGCGCCACTCCCTGCGAGAGGGAGAGAAGGGCAACGCCGATCATGAGGGCAAAGGTCAAGAAGCACTGGACTCGGCTATCCTGTGGGGTGCTCAGCGACCTGCGCAGCATGCCAAGACTCCTGTTGGGAGACTACTGGACGACGGGCTTGATGCCGAGTTCCTCGATGGTGAAGATGGACTTGAGCGCGAAGCCCTCGGCCTCGACCGCCGCCTGAGCGCCCTGGAGTCGGTCGACCATCGCAATCACTTTGACGATGTCCACGTTTCGCTCGCGCTCAACGGCCTCGATGGCTTTGAGGGTCATGCCGCCGGTGGTGACGACGTCCTCCACCATGACGACGCGGTCGCCATCGCGCAGGGGACCGGCGACCTGATCTTCCATGCCGCGTTCCTTGCGCTCCTTGCGGACGATGAAGCCACGAAGAGGGATGCCCATCGAGGCAGCGACGCCAAGGGTGGCTCCGACGATGGGATCGGCCCCGAGGGTCATGCCGCCGACGGCGTCGATCTTGTCGTCGGCGATCTCAGCGAGGAGGAGGCGTGCCAGGCAGTAGACGCCCTCGGCATCGAGAGTGGCCTGCTTGCCGTCGATGAAGTAGTTGCTCCTCTTGCCCGAAGCCAGCCTGAAGTCACCGAGGGCCAGGGCGCGCTCCTTGATGATCTGTGCGAGGCGCTCACGAAGCTGCGGGATTGTGGCATCGGAGGGGATCATGGGATTGGGTTTCCTTTCCTCGTACTAGGCTCCGTGAGAGAGGCACAGGGCTTTGGAGAGCGCAGGCGAAGCCGCTAGATCGGTCGAAGCTGCAGCAGCGCCTGGACCATCTTCACCTCGTAGCTGATGAAGGGAACGCCCAGACCGGGTCGCGCGTAGGATTCCGGGTCACGGTTGCAGATGCAGACGACACAAAGCGCACCCCGGTGGCGGTAAGGGACCAGCAGCGCATTTCGCAGACCGGGGAGGAACTGCTTGCCCGGGTCCTCTCCGTTGCGGACGGTGTCATGGCGCTCGGCCTCCACCACGGCGCGCAGATAGGCATTGTCGAGCTGATGCGGGATCTCGATCGGTGTCGGCTCAGGATAGGAGACGAAGGGTCGCAGCGTGCCATCGGCGGGTGTATGGATGGCAGCGAAGGCGAACTCCGACTCACAGGTTTCGACGAGGACACGCAGGAGGCTCTCCTGGAAGGTAAGGCCTTCGCCCTCCATCATCTCAGGGATGTGGGTGAGGCCGGCGATGAAGGCCTGGTGGGTCAGCATGTCCACAACAAGATTGCTCATGTCACCTTGACTCAGTGGGTACATGGTTTGCTCTCCTACGCGTAGACAAGGCTTGTGGCGTGACAGCTCAAGGGCAGCGGGCAAGACCGGGAAGGGCGCGGTTCCGCAGGGGAGTCGCGACCAGGCCCGGCTACTCGAACAGCGTCATGCAATCGCCTTTTGGATGGTGCTCAGAACGACCTTCATGCTCTCGGGCTTGTTGAGGAAGGCATCCAGGCCCAGAGCCCGCATCTCTTCCTCCACAGCCGCCTCGGGGCGCCCTGTGAGGACGATGACGGGGGTCTGAGCATCGGCGCCGGGCAGGGCTCCGCCCCGCAAGCGACGGAGGAACTCGACACCGGCAGTGAGGGCCTCGGACTCGCTGTTCTCGCCCTCCCCGGGCGGGATCATGACATCGAGCAGGATACAGCCGTAGTTGCCGGACTGAGCCGCCGACAGGGCTTCGCTGAGGGTTCCGGCAAGGCTGACTTCCAACCCGTTGGCCCTCAGGAAACGGATCATCTTGTCATTGCGGTACTCTTCGTCTTCGATGAACAGCACGTGGGCGCGCCTGCCCATGGCTACTCCTCCTGTCGCAGCGGCAAACGAATCGTGAAGGTGGTAATGTGGTTCTCCCAAGCGTGGGCAGGGTCTCTGACGGGTTCCTTCGCGGTCGACACGCTTTTGACCTCGATATCGCCGCCGTGAGTCTGCACGATCTCCCGGGCGACCGCAAGGCCGAGACCGCTGCCCCAGATGAAGCGACGGGGATCACGCTGGCTCCCGCGGACGTAGGGCTGGAAAATGCGGGTGTACTCGGCCTCCGGGATTCCGAGGCCGAAGTCCTCTACGGAGATGCGGATCTGGCCATCGTAGCGGGAGCCATAGATACGGATGGTGCGGTTGAAGTGCGAGTACTTGACCGCGTTGTCGATCAGGTTCATGAGAGCGATCTTGAGCATCTCCCAGTCGAAGGCGGCATGGGGGAGCTTGCGGACGCTCTCATCGATCTGGATGTGGATATTGCGGGCCTGTGCAACGGTGCGGAAGGGCTCGACGCAGGTGGCCACCAGCCTGTCCAGCGGATGGGAGGCCAGAAGCTTGTACTCGGTGTGGGGCATCCCTCCGCGCAGATGGAACAGAGAAGAGCGAGCACGAGCGCCGAGACGCAGGACCTCGCTGAGGATGCGCTCGATGGGCTCCAGTATCTCCTGGTCATCGAGATGAGCCATGTCCTGCACGTAGAACTGCAGCCACTCACTCTCCTCGACAATGGTCTGCAGGCCCGCGTTGATCTCGTGGGTGGTCTGGGCGAGAAACTGCGTGTTGTCGGCGTTGGCCTGCTGGAGGTCGAGGAGCAGGCGGGCATTGCGGGCCCGCATCCCAACCTCGAAGTGGAAGCGCTCCAGGAAATCGTCACCGGCGGTCCGCAGCAGCGTCTCGGTGTGTCCGGGAAGCTGCGGGCCGAAGATGGTGACCGTAGAGCGCTCCCCGGCCTCGCCGAAGTCGCAGATCAGAGCCTGGGCGTCCGTGAAGGGCGGCTTCTCAGGCGAGATGCTGTGGAGGAAGGCTGCGATGGCGTCGGTGTCGGTGCAGATGGCAAAGGTAGCCTCACCACCGCCCAGGGGTGGGCGGGCGGGCAAGCGCAGACTGGGCAAGGGTGGCTCGCCACAGTCGCCGGAGCAGGCGATGGCCGAAAGCTCCTGCGCCCGCGGGAAGCTCTGGGTGTAGACGACGCTGTAGCGGAGGCGGAAGAAGTCGTTGATCCGCCCCAGAACCCCGGCGAGTCGAGCCTCCAGCTCGCGGTGGTTGGCGCAGGGCAAGCTGAGCTCCATCATGAGCTCTGTGAGCAGCAACTCCTGGCGCAGACGGCGCTCGACATCCCAGCGGTCCTGCCCCAGCTTGGCGATCGCCCCGGCGTGCTGCTCGAAGGTGGCGACGACCTGGGCCATGCCGTCCTTGCTGACCGCCTGGAGCTCCTCGGCAGCCTGGTACAGTTCGTCGGCGTCGAGGCCGGGAGTCTCAGCGGCGATCCCGCGAACATGGGCACGGAGGTCGTCGTCGGTGCCCTCCAGACGGTACTGGCCCGTGAGGAACACCGCGACTACACGATCGGCGACGATGATGGGGATGGCGACCTCGGCGACGCCCAGATGGCAGCGGCACCAGCTTGCGGTCGCCTCGGGTCCCTGGTCGAGAAGCTCCCGAGCCACGGCAAGGTCACACTCGCGGCAGCGACGCTCGCCCTCAGGGGCGGTGCCCATGAGTGTGCACAGGCGTGATCGGCTCTCCGCCTGGTTCCAGGGCGTGATGTAGCGGAAGCCCTCCCCGTAAGGCTCCAGAATGGCTACGGCCGTCTTGTGCTGAGTGGCGAGGCCGGCCTGGAAGGTCTCCAGTAGGGAGATGGGGACAACGTCGGACAGCCGCGCGATGGCGAAGGGCTGCACCGGCCGCTGTCGAGCATCACCGGCCGGGCGTGCTGGAGGCGTCGGATCAGGCTGCTGCTGCGAGGGTATCACAAAGGTCAATATAGGAGAGTGGGTCGGTTAAGTCAAGGAAAGGGCAGCTCAGCGGGGCAACAGCATCTCAGTCGCGAAGAGCTGGTACCTCTTGCATGGCCGACCGGCGGCCGATAGGATAGGTAAGGCACAGGCTGATCCCGAATAGCGCGACCGGCCCTCGTGACCCGTTGTCAACCCAATATCTCGTTCTTTGTGAGCTTGTCATGACCTCCTATCAACCAATCAGCCAGATCTATCTATATGATGAGCCCGATGCGGCGGGCCTGGACGTTGACGAGATTGGCGGGTTCATCGCTTCGCAGTTCCCGTCGGTTGAGGTCCAGCCCAGGGCCGACTTCGTCACCCACCAGTTCCGGCGCTTCACTCCTCAGCAGCGGACCGAGCTGGAGCGCGAGATGCTCAAGCAGTTCGAGCGTGCCCAGGTCAAGGACCTGGAGGTGATTGTCGGCGGCGGCTCGGTCGGCACCTACAAGAGCGAGGACCTGGGCCTGGTGTTCGACGCGGCGGCCTACCAGGCGATCCTGCGGCTGCTGACTGAGGAGACGGAGGCCGGACCGGATCACCTTCACGTGGTGTTCACCGAGAACCTGATCGGCTCGTGGCGGGAGGAGAAGACGCTATTCCAGCTCCAGCCGATCTGCCTCGGCGACCCGGCGATCGTGTCGACGACAGGGCTGGTCGAGGCACTGGCCAAGCCCCGGGAGTATGAGTACCGGCGAGCCCAACTGGCGATGCTCGGGATGGACACGGAAGCGCTGGAGGACCTGGCCGAGGACTTCGCGAGCTGCACCCTGGGCTACGGCGACCCGCGGCTGAATGAGGTCTGCAAGGGCTATGCGCTGATGGCCTGCATGCACCGGATGTTCGGCGAGGCCTTCTGCGACGACCCGGGCTGCCGACTGTTCAATGCGCGCACGCAGCCGGAGATGATGGCGGCCCAGTGCGGACCGAAGGCCGGTCTGTGTGAGCGGCACCAGGAGATGCTGGAAGGTGTGACCGGCCCGAAGGAGGACCAGGAGTAGCCCAGGAGTCCACGTAACGGCAACGGCACCTCACCCCCTTTGTTCCCCTCTCCACGCGGTGGAGAGGGGAACGGCAGAGGCCAAAGGCAACGGCGAGAGGCAACGGATCACGGCAAGGGCACCTCACTCCCCGGCCTTCTCTCCACTGGCGGCGGCAACGACTCGCCACCTTAGGAGAGTGGGAGAAGGGCAAAGGCGAAGGCCCTCGCCGGCTTCCTCTCTCAGAGGGAAAGGTTGCACTGCCACTCAGGACCCCGGCGTCGCGCTGACGTCGGGGTTTTCGTCTTCCCGAGGCGCCCCCGTCGTATCCTCTTTCACCTCACCTGGACGCACGAAGCGGCACATCGCCAGATAGGCGGTGACGACCATCGGAGGCAACCAGAGAAGCACCGGACGAAGGTGGTCGCGCACCAACTCGAAGGGTGCCCCCATGAGACTGATCTTGCGGACCATATCGGCGAAAGCGGTCAGCGGCAGGGCGTTGGCGACGGTCTGCAACCAGGTGGGCATCGCCATCAAGGGCCAGGTGAAGCCAGAGAGCATGAAGGCCGGGACAGACAGGCACAGCAGGACCTGGACTGAGGTCAGGGCAGTGCGGAAGAGCCCGGCCACGGTGAACCCGGCCAGCACCTGAACCAGAAGGAACAGCGCGGTCGTGGCCAACACCGGGCTCCAGCTTCCGTGGAAGGCAGTCCGGAACACGGAGAAGGGCAGATACAGGCCGAGGCAGCCCAGAGGAATCATGAAAAGGCACTGGACGAAGGTCTTCGCCAAAAGCACTTTGAGAGGGCTGCGAGTGAGGGC
Organism: Armatimonadia bacterium; assembly: GCA_039679385.1. NCBI lineage: Bacteria > Bacillati > Armatimonadota > Armatimonadia > Armatimonadia bacterium. The sequence goes on from JBDKVB010000143.1 coordinate 83,825, forward strand.
CAGGAGACTGCGGCGGTGCTTCTCCTCGCACTCAAGCCCCAGAGCGATCGCGGCGCCCATCATCGTCACCTGCTGCAGGGCGATGCAGACCAGTCCCATGAGCAGGAAGGTGCTGTAGTTGTAGGCGGGGTTGAACATGACCCGGAACTCGGCCTGGAGCGGGCTGATTCCGGGCATGAGGTGTCGGCGCGGTGTGCCGGTGAGCAGCAGACGCTCGGCCTGAGCCCCCGCGCTGTAGGTCGCGATGACCGTCCGCACCGAGCGGTAGGTCACGTTGGCTACCAGCGTGTTGCTACCGTCGACGAGCACTACCACCCTGGCTCCATGGCCGCGCTTGAGGTCGCGCTCGAAGTTCGCCGGAACCATCACGCACAGGTAGACCTGACCGCGCTTGACCGCATCGGCGAAGTCGTCGGTGGTCTCGCCGTAGCGCAGGATGTGGAGGTTGTCGGAGGCGTCGATGGCGGTGAGGAGGTCGCGCGACAGGGCTGAGTTGTCCTGATCGATGACCAGGATCGGGACCTCTCGCACCCGGCCGTACCAGTACACGCCGCCGAAGAGCAGACCGTAGAGGAAGGGTCCGCCCAGCATGATCAGGGCAAGGCGGGCGTCCGTGAAGATGCGTCGTAGCTCACGCAAGACGAGGCGCACCCAGCTACGCACTCGGCGTCGCCTCCTTGCGTCGAGCGAGACGGCGGAGGCGCCAGGCTCCGAGGTAGCCCACTAACAGGGCGACGCCGGACCAGATGGACAGGGCGAGGATCTGCGGCCCCAGGTACTCAGGACCTGCGTTCTGAAGGGTGATGCGCCGGACCGCCATGACGTAGGGAGACAGGGGCAGCGCGTAGGAGACGACCTGCAGCCCCGGTGGCATGGCGAAGGTGGGCCAGGTGTAGCCTGACAGCAGGTATGAGGGCATGGCGACCACGGCGAAGACCTCAGTGGTCTGGAGAGCGTCGCCGACGAGTGCGGAGACACCGGTACCGACAACCGTCAGGAGTGCGATCAACCAGGCGGTGAAGGCCACCAGCAGCCAGGGACTCCCGAGCATGGGCACATCCAGCAGCGCAGCGGGCAGGTACAGCGCCACCATGCAGGAGGGGAGCATGATGACCAGGTACGGGAGGGGCTTGCCGAAGACCACGGGCGTCAGGCGACGGGTGATCCGCGTCAGTTCAGCGGCTCGTCCCGGCTCGTGCTCGCGGGAACCGGCAGAGGCCACGAGCAGGAGCGTGAGAAGCTGCACCGCGATCATGACCAGGCCGAGGAGCATGAAGTTGGTGTAGTTGTAGTTGAAGGCGGGGTTGTACCAGAGGCGGTACTCGTCGGTGATCGGCCGGGCCACCGTGAGGACGTTGGTCGGCGAGGCCATACCCCGCAGCAGGTACTTTCGTGCGTCGATGCCCACGGAGTAGGTAGTGAAGACCGTGGAGGCGGCAGCGATGCTGACGTTGCCGATCAGGATGCTGGTGGCGTCGACGAAGACGGCGACCTTGGTTTCCTTGCCCGACTTGACGTCGCGCTCCATCCCCGGAGGGAAGACGACGAGGACGTTGGCGCGGCCCTTGATCGCGAGCGGCAGGAAGTCTTCGGGCTTGTCCAGGTAGCCGGCGAAACGGAAGGACTCACCGGCCTGCAGCGCCGTAAGGAGCTGGCGCGAGAGAGCGGAGTGGTCGGAGTCCACGACCACCAGCGGGACGTGGGTGACCTTCTTGTTCCAGTAGATGCCACTGAACAGCAGCGCATAGGCCAGCGGCACCAGCAGGGCAAGGACGAGACAAGTGGGACTCGCCACCAGGGCCGCAAACTCGCGGGCTGCAACTCGGCACGTCGCCCTGATCATGATCGGCTCGCCGTGGTCGGGATCTTCACCCGGGCCGTCATGCCGTTGCGCAGACGCGGGTCCTGGGAGAGTATCCTGACCACAACCTCCATGGATCGCACGTCGAAGGTGCCCTGCTCGTTGGTGGCCTTCTTGGTGGCAAAGTCGGCAGCTTGGGAGACCCGCAGGATCTGCCCATCGACCTCTGCATTGGCCAAGGCCGGTAGGACGACCTTCACGCGCTGGTTCAGGCGCAGGAAGCCGAACTTGGACTCGTCGGCATAGACCTTCACCTTGAAGTCCTGGGCCTTGACGATGGTGAAGAGCGGGAAGCCCGCGGAGACGATCTCGCCGGGGTCGGTCATCTTCTCGCTGATGAAGCCGGAGATGGGCGCAAGGATCTGCGTCTCGGACTGGTAGGCCTGGGCCTCGTCGACTTGCCCCTCAGCGGCCTCGGCTTTCATGCGCGCAGCTTCCTGGTCCTTCTGACGAATCTGGACCTGGAGCGCCGCGTCGCGGGCGAGCTTCAGTTGTGCCTCGGAGGCCGAGACGCCCGCCCGAGCCTGCTTGATCTCCTCGGGACGGGCACCCTCAAGAACCTCGCGCAGCTTCGCCTGTGCCTGGTCCAACTGCGCACGGGCAGCCAGGTGGAGGCGGGACTCCTGGGCCATTCGCAACTGGGCCTGGGCGGCGTCGACGCCTGCGCGAGCCTGGTCGAGGTCTTCCTTGCGAGCACCCTCACGGACAAGGCTCAGCTTGGCCTCAGCGGCCTCCTTCTGGGCCTTGGCGGCGAGGTACTGGTAGCGGATCTCGTCATCTTTCTGCTGGGCGATGACGCCCTCCTGGAAGAGCCCGTGGAAGCGTTCGTAGGTGGACTGGGCGGTGTCGTAGGCTGCCCGTGCAGCCTCGACGGCCTTCTCGGCCTGCGCGATCTCCTGCGGCCGGGCACCCTTGAGGGCCATCTCGAGCTTGGCCCTGGCGGCGGCGAGACCGGCCTCGGCTTGCTTGATCTGCTGGTCGTGGGCCCTGGTGGCGGTCTGGTAGGCCTCGCGAGCCTGGTCGACGGCTGCCTGCACCTGGGCGATCTGGCTGCTCTTCGGGCCGTTGAGGGCCATCTCGAGCGTGGCCTTGGAGGCGGCGAGACCAGCCTGCGCCTGGCGGATTTGGTCGTCGGTGCTCAGTGACTGCAGGCCGACGGCAGTGCCCGCCTGGTCATGCACGGCCCTTGCGGCGCCCAACATGCCGGTCGCCTGAGTGACCTTGGCGTCGACCTCTTTGGACTCGAGGGTGGCGATGACCTGACCGGCGGAGACCGGGTCACCCTCGTCGACCATCAGCGCGCTGAGGCGACCGGGAATCTTGGAGGAGACGTCAACCTCCGGAGCCTCAAGGGTTCCCTCCAGGAGTGTGTACTGGGCCTCAGGAGCGACGGACTGGGACCTCTTGAGGACCGTCCGGGCGAGTACCACGGCCGTCAGGGAGAGGGCCACGACAACGATGACGACTGCGAGGATTCTGATGGCTTTGGTGCTCATAGTCCGGCCCTCCGGCAGGCGGCACGAAGGTCCCCTACGTACCGGTGCATCTTCAGCCAGGCTTTGTCGAGCTGGTACAGCGACTGCGTCTCCCCCACGCGAGCGCCGGCGAGAGTAGTCGTGGCATCGAGGACTTCAAGGCTGGTGCCGACGCCGAACTCGAAGCGCCGCTGGGCCAGACGCAGGCTCTCCTCGGCCAACTCAGCGGATTTGTGTGACGCCTCAAGACCCACGCGGGCTGCTCCCATGTCAAGGTAAGCGCTCTGGATCGCCAGTTGGATCTGGTTGCCGGCATACTCGCGCTCAGTTTCGACCTTGCGCTGCTGGGCCTGCTGCTCGCGGACCTTGGCCTTGCGTGCGCCGCCGTCGTAGAGGTCGTAGGTGGCCTTGACGCCGACGGTCCACTCGGGGTCAGTGGCGGCGAGGTTGCCGGTGAGAAGCTCCACCTGACCGATGGCGGCGACCTGCGGACGACCTCCCGCCTCCTCGACTTTGCCGGCCATCTGGTAGGCAAGGCTCTTGTTGTCGAGGGCCTTGAGGGCGTCGCTGTCGGTGAGGGCGATCTTCTGGGCCTCAAGGAGGGTCAGGCTCTCGGAGACCTCCTGAAGACTGCCGCGGAGTTCGATGGGCGTGTCACGGTCCATCACCAGGGCTGTGCGGAGAGCGGAGAGGGCCAGGTCGTACTGGTTCTGCGCGTCGCTGACCTTCTTCTCCTGGTCCTTGACGGCGGTCTCGGCCCGAATCACATCGTACCTGGCGACGACGCCGGCCTTGAAGACCTTGTTGGCCTGATCGAGATGCTGCCGGTAGGTGTCCAGGGCTTGCTGCTGCACCTTCACGACCTCGCGAGCCAGCAGCGCCCCGAGGTAGTAGTCGGAGACTTCGAGCATCACACCGGACTCGGTGTCACGGGCGAAGGCTTTGAGGGCCTCGGCGCCGTAGGTGGCCTGCTGGACCGCCCGCTCGATCTTGTTGCCCGTGTAGAGCGGCAGGCCTGCTTGCACGCGGGCATGGAGAAGCTCCTGCGGGACAATCACGATGGGCGGCAACTTGAGGCCGAGCCCGGCCGGGAGGTTAATGGACATTCCGATGGAGTCGTTGAGGTGCAGGTACTCGGCTTCAAGCCCGACCTTACCGCGCTTGAGGGCCTGCACTTGCTCGACGACCTGAGCGGCGGCCTCAGCGCCCTGCCAGGCAGCGCTGATCTGCAGGCTGCGCTGAAGCGCCAACTCGGTCGCTGCGGGCAGATCGAGTGAGACTGTAGGAGGAGTCGTGGCCGCATGGGAAGGCGTCCCCGCGAGGGACAAAAGAAGGAACGTAACGACCGGAAGCACGTCGCATCACCCAGCTATCAATACCTGTCGATGGACGCAGCAGGGACACGGAGGGGCGTGGTCAGCTCTGCTTGTCGCAAGTTTCGCCGGCCGTTCCCTTCGTTCCTGTCAGCGACCTACGGGATGGTATTCTTGTTTGTTGCAAGAGTCAACATTCACGCCCGGAGGAGAGGCAGAGGCACCTCACCCCCTGCTTGTGGCATCCCCTCTCGCTCGCGGGACAGCGCCGGGTTCAAGGCGAGAGTCCGAGGAGAACTGGGAGCGGTGGCGAACAGATTGCCGGATAGCTCGCTCCAAGGCTTGTGGGAGGTGTGCCGACATGACCGTGTCGTCTCCGCTGAGGTTGGTGGCCCTGGGATGCGTGGCCCTGCTACAGACGAGCTGCGGCTGGACTGCGACGGGCACCTATGTGCTCGCCAACGGCTACGTCCGGCTGGTCGGCTCGGGACCTGCGCTGCAACAACTGGCCTTCGACCCCGCCGGTGGGGGCAAGTACAGCGCCAATCTGCTGCGCAGCGGCGGGTTCGCGGGTCTCGAGGCACCGCCCGAGGTTACCTGGACCAGAGAAGGTAACGTCCTCACGGTCAGTGGACTTGAGCTGTGCGTGCAGGACGTGGTGGAGCCGCAGAAGTGCAGCACACCCGACCGACTACTGCCCGGGCACGTGTTAGGGCAGTCTTTCACGGCCACCGGGACCTTCACACAGGTGGCGGTGAAGGCCCCGACTTGGAACACCGACACCTCTGGGGCGTTGCTGCGTCTGCGTCGCGAGGGTCCGGAGGGAGAGATCGTCGCCAGCCGCCAGTGCGAGAAGGTAGCGGACAACTCCTTTGTGCCGCTGACCTTTGAGCCGCAGCCCGCGGGCAAGTACCTGATTGAGTGGGCCGAACCCGTGGGGACGGTCGGCTGGTGGAGCTCGCAGGACGAGCAGTACGCCGGTGGCGAGGCCTATCTGGACGGCAAGCCGCTGCCGGGTCGAGACCGGGGCATCCGAGTGACCTTCCAGCGACCAGTGGGCAAGGCTCGGCTGCGCTACGCCCTGGAGGGTCCCACACTGGATATCACGCTGGACAGCCTCACGGGCGGCCTGCCTGCTGCGTTCCCGATGATTCTGCGCATGCCCTGGGACAACACGGGCTATGACGTCTCGGCGAAGGCGGTGCCCTTCTTCCGGTTCTTCACGGACAACCAACGCTACCTGCCGGCAGAGCAGTTCAAGCGGGCAGGCTCACCCGGCGTGTCGATAGGAAGCTGCGGCTGGCTGGAGGCGGAAGGCACAGGGAACTACGACCTGCGCTTCAGCGGAGCGGGACTCGCTGCCTCCTGGGACACGACCTCAGACACGGCGTCCTTCCGGCTCTCGTCGAGGGCGCAGTCCGGTCCGGGCGAGTCGAAGAGTGTGGCGGTCTCGGTGCGAGTGATGCCGCGAGAGGATTCGGTGCCAGAGGGATGGCCGTCCTTCGAGACGCCGGACCCAGAGCTGACTCGCGACCTGAACCGATTCTGGTATGAGCGCGCCTTCTCCTATCCGGCGCCCAGCGGACCGGCAGCCTGGTATGAGTGGTCGGCGCTGATCCGGTACTGGTTCGGCGGACCGCTTCATGACGGTGAGGCCAACAACCTGCGCAATGCCCGGATGAGCGACGAGGGCTACGTCTACACCTGGGGCGGTTCAGCAGGCTGGCCCTTCCCCGACAATGCGGTGTTCGACACACGCCACTTCGACACCAATGCACGGTTCCTCCTCGCCTGCTGGCGGCACCTGTGCTGGACGCAGGACCTGGACTTCCTGCGGTCGCAACTGGCGCGAGTGCGGCGGGCGATGGAGTATCAGTTGACCACGCTGAAGGGCGAGGAGGGGCTGATCGTCGCGGCGAGCAAGGACGTGACCGGGCGACACAAGGGGATCGGCGACAACTACTGGGACATTCTGCCCTTCGGCCATCTGGACGCCTACGCCAACACGGTCTACTACGCTTCGCTCGAGGCGATGGCGCAGGTGGAGGAGCTGGCGGCCCGGCAAAAGCTCACGACCGAGACGGCGGCGGCGCGGCCTCCGGACTACTACCGGACGCTGGCGCAGAAGACCCGGGAGGCCTACAACCCGACCTTCTGGGACGAGGAGAAGGGACGCTACCTCGGCTGCGTGGATGCGGACGGCAAGCGGCACGACTACGGCTTCACCTTCGTGAACCTCGAAGCCATGGCCTACGGGCTCGCGACGCCCGAGCAGGCGAAGCGAGTCTACGAGTGGATGGAGCACGGCAAGAGCTCCTCGGGCGAGGCCGACATCTACAGCCGCTGGATCTTCGCGCCCCGGGCGACGACGATTCACAACCCAAGGTGGAACGACAAGGGAGTGAACGACCCGAAGGCCGAGGGAGTGGAGCCCTGGTGGATGTTCGGGTGGCGAGGCACGCCTTTCGGTGACCAGTGCCAGGATGGCGGGGCGATTCTGTATACCTCGTACTTCGACCTGATGGCCCGGACAAACCTGATGGGGACGGAGTCGGCCTGGCAGCGTTGGAGCCAGATTCTCGGGCGCTACCGGATGCCGGACCGTCTGTGTGGTGGGCCACCGCTGAGCCGGGGTGAAAATCCGCAGCAGGCGAATCCGGGCTCGACGGGAACGGACATCCCCTTCCCGGAGAGCGGGCTGGTGCCCTGCTGGTTCGTCTACGGCGTGGCAGGGGTCAACGCGACCTCGGAAGGGCTGGTGATCTCGCCACGACTGCCGAAGGAGCTGCCCTGGCTGGTGATCCGGAACCTGCAGTACCGCGGCCTGACGATGGACCTGCGGGTGCAGTCGCTGGGCGACGCCGGTGTACGGGTGGAGCTGTCTTCACAGCGGCCCGGTGCGGAGTTCTCGCTGCGTCGTGACCTCAAGCCGCAGGAGAAGCTGGTCGTCGCCGAACCTCCGGCACCGCTGAAGGCCTGGCCCCAGGTGGTGCAGCTCCCGAGTGGCTGGCAGGCGCAGTGGATCTGGGCGACCGGCGATTCGGAGCGGGTGACGCGAGTATTCCTGCGACGGAGCTTCGATCTCGCGCAGGTTCCGGCAGCGGCGAAGGACCGGAATCAGGTGGCGCCGATTGCGGTGACAGTGGACAACGCCTTCCGGCTCTACGTGAACGGTGCGCTGGTCTTGAGCGGCGAGGGCTGGGAGCAGCCACAGCGCCTTGACTTGCAGCCCTTCCTGCGCAAAGGGCACAACGTGCTGGCTGTCGAAGGCATCAACGCCGGAGGTCCGGCGGGAGTGCTGGTGCAGGCCAAGATCCCGCAGGCAGGGAAGGCAATCAGCATCGTGTCGGACGGCACCTGGAAGGTCAGTGACGCTGAGGTCGCCGGATGGCAGGGCACGGACTTTGATGATTCGGCCTGGCAGGTAGCCGTGAGTCTTGGCGCGCCGCCGAGCGGTCCGTGGGGTGATGTGGCCGGTCCGGGGTTCTGAGACGATTCGGTTCAGTTGAGCCAGGCCTTCGCATACTCAAGACCAGGAGGCAGTTATGTCCCTTCATGCGCCGCGTTCGACCGGTCGCCCGGTTCCGTATAGTGATGAAGAGCTGCTGCAGGTCGGTCCGCCGGCGCCGATGACCGGCGAGAACCTGCGGGAGATCGCCTTCCCGCTGGGCGGCCTTGGTACCGGCTGTCTGGCCCTGTCCGGCAGCGGGCAGTTGGTGGATTGGGAGATCTTCAACCGGCCCAACAAGGGCTGGCGTCCCGACAATACCTACTTCGTCTTGTTCGCCCAGGCGGAGGGAGCAGAGCCGACCTTCCGCGTCATGGAGGGGCGACTGCAGCCGCCCTACCAGGGCTACCAGAAGGGTGCAGAGCAGTATCGTGGCTTCGGCTTTGGTCCACCGCGAGAGTTCGGCTCGGGCTTCGTGAGGTTCCAGGACTGCACCTTCACCGGGCGGTTCCCCTGCGCTCAGGTCGACCTGCAAGACCCGGAATCGCCCGTTGCGGTGAGCATGGAGGCCTGGAGTCCCTTCATCCCGCTGGATGACGCGAACTCCTCCTTCCCCGTGGCGATCTTTGACATCACGCTGACGAACACCACGGACAAGCCGGTGCGGTCGACAGTGGCCCTCGGGCTACAGAATGTAGTGGGCTGGCCGGAAGTGGGACGCGGACTGACGAGCTTCGTGGAGGAAGAGGGCTACTGCGGGCTCCTGATGACCACGCAGAAGCACGAGGAGGATAGCCCGCGCTTCGGGTCGATGGCGCTGCTCACGCCGACGGAGGGTCCGGCTGAGGAGGCAGTGACCTACCAGTTGCGCTTCGCGGAGACGAGCTGGTTCGCCCAGACCGAGGGACTGATGGACGACTTCGGCACCACGGGCGAGTTCAAGGGCCCGCGGGACCTGCAGCTCAGTGGCGACAACGCTGCCTCGACCGCGCACCTGGGGCTCAAGGTGTCACTGGCACCGGGCGAGAGCTGCACGCGCACGCTTGTGCTGGCCTGGCTGATGCCCAACTTCGAGAAGTACTGGGGCCCCGGCGCAGGCACGACCTGGAAGACCTATCAGGCGACTCGCTGGGAGAGCGCGCAGGAAGTTGCGGCTGAGGTGCTCTACAATCTGGGGACGCTGCGGGACCGCACGCGACGCTTCGCGGACACGTTCTTCTCGTCCACGCTGCCGACCTATGTGCTGGACGCTATCTCGACGCAGGCGTCGATCCTGCGCTCGCCGACGGTGACGCGGCTCACCGACGGCACGCTCTACGGATGGGAAGGCTGCCACTGCAACGCCGGCTGCTGCGAGGGCTCCTGCACCCACGTGTGGACCTATGCGCAGACGCTCGCGTACCTGTTCCCGCAACTCGAGCGCGCGATGCGGGACGTCGACTTCGCCTATGACCTGCGCGACTCGGACGGGCACATGCAGTTCCGGATGCCGCTTCCGCCGGGCACCTACGCCGACCACAAGTTCCATGCCGCCGCTGACGGGCAGATGGGCAACGTGCTGCGGGTGTACCGCGAGTGGCAGATCTGTGGGAAGGACGAGTGGCTGCAGAAGCTGTGGCCGGGAGTGAAGAAGGCGCTGGAGTACGCCTGGACGGACTGGGACAAGGATCGCGACGGGCTGCTGGAGGGCGTGCATCACAACACGCTGGACATCGAGTACCACGGACCGGAGACCGTCTGCGGAAGCATGTACCTGGCAGCCCTGCGGGCAGCGGAGGAGATGGCACGGCACCTGGGTGACACGGAGGCAGCGGAGAAGTACCGGAGGGTGTTCGAGTCGGGCAGCCGGCTGAGTGATGAGAAGCTCTACGACGGCGAATACTACGTGCAGCGGATTCCGGAAGGCTCCGAGCTGCCCTATCAGTATGGGCCCGGCTGCATCTGCGACCAGGTGCTGGGCCAGTGGCATGCGCGAATGTACGGCCTGGGCGACCTGTATGATCCGGAGCACGTACGCAGCGCGATTGCCTCGGTGTACCGGCACAACTTCCGCGACGACTTCTTCTCGCACAACAACCCGCACCGGGTCTACGCGCTGAACGATGATCGCGGGCTGCTGATCTGCACCTGGCCGAAGGGTGGACGGCCCAGGCGCAGCGTTACCTACGCCTTCGAGTGCATGATCGGGTTCGAGTACCAGGTCGGCGCGCACCTGATCTATGAGGGGTTCCTGCGCGAAGGTCTGACGGTGTGCAAGGCGGTGCGCGACCGGCACGACGGCCTCAAGCGCAACCCCTTCAACGAGTTCGAGTGCGGCAGTCACTACGCACGGAGCATGGCCAACTACGCCTTCTTGCTGGCGCTGTCCGGGTTCCGCTACAGCGCCCCGGAGAGGACGCTGCATCTGGAGCCCCGGTTGTTCGCTGAGGACTTCCACTGCTTCTTCTCGGTGGAGGGCGCCTGGGGACTGGTGCACCATTGCCGGGGCTCCGAAGGGCCACAGGTCGAAGTGGAAGTGCTGGAAGGGAGCCTGAAGCTGGACCGCGTGGTTGTGCAAGAAGTGGAGCTTTCGACGACGGCGTGGAAGGTGAAGTAGGGAGGGCACCTCACCGTTGCCTTCTCATGCACGGCGACGGCACCTCACCCCTGCCTTCGGCCTCCCCTCTCCACGCGGTGGAGAGGGGGATAGCGACAGGGGCAAGGACTGAAGGCACTCGCGGAAGAGGGCGGCGTGTATACGACCGTCCCTGTGGTGAAGTAGTCGCGCATATCAGCGGCCCGCTGCACCGGGGGCCGCAGAAACGTGAAGGACCTCTCATGAAGGACTCTTTGACCCTCCAGGATGCCTTACCCCTGGCCGAGAAGCTTGCCGCGGACCTTGAGGCCGCCAACGACGCCATCACCGCGCTCGATGCACAGATGGGAGACGGCGACCTCGGGGTGACCTGTCGGCTGGGGATGAAGGCGGCGCTCGAGGCCGTGCCGACCGTGGCAGACGGCTCCCTTGACGCAGTGCTGATGAAGGCGGGCATGGCCTTCAACTCGGCAGGCGCCTCGACCTACGGAGCCCTCGTAGCGACCGGCGCGATGAGGGCTGCCAAGTATGCGAAGGACAACGGCCTGGCCGCCTGGGACCTGGCTGCTCTCGCGGGCGCTCTGAAGGCAGCGGCGCAGGGAATCGAGCAGCGGGGCAAGGCGGCTCGGGGCGAGAAGACGCTGCTGGACGCCCTGTGGCCGGCGATCGAGGCACTGGAGGCTGCGCAGCCAGAGGGCAAGTCGCTGGGAGATGCCCTAACTGAGGCTGCGAAGGCGGCACAAGCCGGCGCTGAGGCGACGATTCCGCTGAAGTCGAAGTTCGGGCGTGCCGCGTGGCTGCAAGACAAGACCGTGGGCGTGCAGGACCCCGGCGCGACGGTAGTGGCGACTGTCATGGCTGCGTTGGCGGCTTACGTGGCGGGAGCTTAGCGCCACTGCCAGGGGAGGTCGCCGTCATCGCGATCAGCGTCTGGCGGCGCCTTGCTTGGGTCTGGAGTTAGCCTCCACAGCAGCCTGCCGCCGTCGTCGTCACCGTCTGGGCCGACGCTGTACAGCAGGTACCGGTCGCCCTGGAGTTTGTACTTCATTGGCGCGTCAGTGAAGGGGTCCTGCGGCACCGGCCAGTTGATCTGTGCAAGCGCGTCGAGGGACTGCGGGTACCGGCCGGTCTTCTGCTTGTAGAGTCCGAGGCCCAGGCCGCCGCACAGCAGGTTGAGGTTAGCCTGGCACTCGAAGCGTCTCTGCGAGGGTTTGTACCAGACGATGCCCACATGCCGCGCGATACGCGTGTACTTGAGGTGCTCCTTCCCCCATTTTGCGAGCGTTTGCATCTCACGCTTGGCCTCCGCCCAGGGGAGGGTCGCGATAACGAGTGAACGTTCGGCCAGTTGCAGGTAGGATAGCTCGTCGGCGCTGAGCAGACCTGGGACACAGCGGACGGCCAGACACCAAGCCCCATCTCTCGGTTTGTCCAGGAGTATCCCCAGCAGGTTGATCGCCGACATGGGGTCACGTCGCGCCATATCGTAGAGCTCGATGTCCATGGCGCGATCCGTCCGTAGCGCGAGGACCGTGCTGGTGGCCAGGTCCAGACTGGTGACCTGCGACAGGATCGCTCGTGCCTGCGGCTCCGGCACCACGACCCTGGAGAGCGCAACCTCGGCCGAACGCTCCGCGATGGCCACGATGGCATAGGTGACCGTCTGGGAAATCACTGTGGGCTCCTGCGACGCGTGACAGGCCAGGACTACGTTCGCATGAAGTCGCTGCCCCGTCAGCTCACCGTTCCCCTCAACCGCGGCCACAGCAGTTGCGACGGCGCAGAAGCGGGACATGGCACGCAGCCTCGACAAATGGGACAGCCGCATGTTGATGCCCTCGGACCACTTGAGGTCGAAGCGGCAGCCGGGCCGCGCCGCTGCCTGGCAAAGCAACTGCAGCGGCTTCTCGTCGCTCTTGACCATCGCCGATAGAGCCCTGACAGTCTCGGGGTCGCTCCAGTTCACGTACGCGCCCCACAGCCGGTTGTCAGGCTGCCACTGGACACCGTCCTTGTCAGCCTTGGCCCCCAGGCTGGGGTACCTGTCCTCGTGGGGCTGAAGCAGCTTTGCGGCCTCCAAGTATAGCGGAGCTGCGTTGTGGTCTGCCGGGATCAGGGGTGGTGCGGCTTGTCCGACCGAGATTGGCGCGCCCGCTGCGCGGAGGCGTTCGAGCTCGCCGTATACGCCGGTGCTGCCATAGGTTAGCACCGCACTGACGATCCCATCCACGATCAGGAGCGCCATGATGAGGTAGGCGAAGTACAGACATCCGCGCCAGAGCGGACCGCGCCGAAGGGGAGCGTGACTCCCAGTAGACGGCCCTGCAGTCGATGGCGGCAAGGTCGGCTCGGGCATGGTGACCAACTCCCTCACACACGGCCACCGAGGGAGCTTCGCCACCCTTCCCCCGGGTTGTGCGGCGACTTCGAGGCCTGACGCACGGACTCCTTGCCAAAGCTGCGCTGCACGGCCCAGAGCGTGCGCCCCGGACTGTGGCTTCTGGACCACACGCTCTGAGTGGTACTTCACCTGACGGGCCTGTCTAGCCAGGTTGTCTACCCAGGCCCGGTGATACTAGCGCCCCGCCACCTAGAGAGGTTCCCAGAGAAGGCGGCCGAAGGGCTCAGCGCCACTGCCAGGGCATGTCGCCGAGGTCCTGGTCGGCGGGTGGCGGTCCGGGTGGATGGGAGGCCATCCGCCACACCGGCTTGCCGCCGTCATCGACACCGTCCTTGCCCACACTGTAGAGCAGGTACCGGTCGCCCTGGAGGGTGTACTTCATCGGCCCGTCGGTGAAGGGGTCCTGCGGCACCGGCCAGTTGATCCGTGCAAGCGCGTCCAGGGACTCCGGGAACTGACCCGTCTTCTGCTTGTAGAGGGCGAGGCCCAGGCTGCCGCTGATCAGGTTCAGAAGAACCTCGGTCTCGAAGCGCCGCTGGGCCACCCGGTAGGTTGCGGGCCCCACAGAGCGTGCGATGAGGGCCCGTGCGAAGTGCTCCTTGGTCCACTCCTCCATCTTCTGGTATTCGCTCCGGCACTCGGCCCAGGGAAGGGCTGCAGCCCGCACCGACCAGTCGGTAAACTCCAGGTAGGCCAGTTCATCCGCGTTGATCAGGCTCGGGAAGCCCTTTACGTAGAGCCACCACATCCACTCCGTGATCTTCTCTGCGCCCTCGGACGACCCGATCAGAGCGCTGGCTGACGCGGGGTCTCGCCGGGCCATGTCGTAGATGTCGAGAACCATAGCCCGCTCGGTCTGCAGCGCGCGGATCATGCCGTTGCTCAGCTTGAGGTCCGTGATCTTCGCGAGGATGGCCCGGGCGTCTGCTTCGGACAAGGAGCCCTTGGAGAGTGCGAACTCGGCAGTGCGCTCAGCCATGTTCGTGATGGCGTAGGCGACGAGCTGCGAGATCAGCGAGGGCTCCTGGGTTGCGTGGCAGGCCATGGCAACCGCGGCCTTGAGTCGCCGACCGGCCAGTTCGCTGTTGCCCTCGACCACCGCGACCGCCGTTGCATCGACGCAGAAGCGGCAGATGGCCCGCATCTTGGCTAAGTGCGGCATCATCATCGCGAAGCCGTCGGACCACTTGAGGTCAAAGCGGCAGCCCGGTCGCGCTGCTGCCTGATAGAGCAACTGCAGCGACTCCTCGTCACTCTTGACGAGGTCAGACAGGGCCTTCATCGCCTCGGGGTTCCACCAATCCGCCACGCCGTAGCGCATCGGCTGACCGGGCTTCCAGTCGCCGGCGCCAACGCGACCATCTGCATAGCCCGCGCCCTTTGGCTGGTGCGGCTCGATCTGCGCCGCGACCTTCAGGTACAGAGGAGCCGCGTTCTGGTCGGCCGGGATCGCCGGCGGTGCTGCCTGGGCACAGGACAAGGGTGCGCCCTGGAGACGCAGGCGCTCCAACTCAACCTTGAGGTCGTCACTGCTGGAGTAGGTCCCCGCCGCGTTGACGATCCCAACCACAAGCAGGAGCGCCACGCCGATGTAGGCGAGGTATAGCCAGCCACGCCAGAGGAGGAGGCTGCGGGTCACGGGCATAGTGCGGGCAAACCACCCTCGCGGGCGTGTTTGCGGGGTCAGTTCACGCATAGCGATCATCTCCCTCACACCTGGGCACCGAGGGACCTTCGCCACGGCGTCCCGCGGGCTCCGGTGGGACTTCGAGCTTTCTGGGTGCAGGCGGCTGAGCGGCAGCGGCTTCCGGTTCGGTCGCATCGAGAAGGGCCAGTCGGCGTGCGAACAGACCGGCAAGGTCTCTGACCGGCGTCTGTATCTGGGTCACGAGGCTGCCGGGGTTGCTGAGGTGTCGCAGGTCGCGGGCGGTGAGGTCGCCACCGAGCAAGACCAGCAGCCAGGCAGCCACGGCTGCCGCCGTCATCCAGCGCAGAGGACGCAGCGCACGGGCCCTGTCCCGGACTCGGCCGCCTTCGAGTACCTGCGACAGGTCAAGGCCCGGCTTGCTGAGCTCGACGGCACGGAGCCGCTGCTTGAGATCGTCGTCACGGTTCATCCTGCATCACCACCCTCAGTTTCTCCAGAGCATACCGGTAGCGACTGGCCGCCGTATTGGGCGAGACCCGGGTAAGCTGCCCAATCTCCTCGAAGGTCAGGTCGCCCCAGATATGCAGCACCACGCACTCCCGCTGCGGCGCCGGTAAGGCCAGGACGGCCTCACGGACGGCAAGGGACACGGCATCGGGCCCTTCTGCCGGGTCCGAACAGACCTCGGCGCGGTCAACGAATCGCCGAAGCCGACGCCACCTGCTGCGGACTGCATTGCGGACCATGGCGAAGAGGTAGGCACGGGGATTGCGTGCCCTGCGCAGGCACCCCGGACGACGGGCAAGCTTGAGGAACACATCGCCGACCACATCCTCCGCCTCCTCGTCGGACCCGGTGAGCGCAAAGGCATAGTTGTGCAGCGGTTGCGAGAGGCTCTGCCAGACCTCTGACAGGGCCTCGGCTCGGCCTTCGCTCAGATGGACGAAGGCATCCTGCACACTGCCGCCGAGTGCCGGGCTCATGGTCATATCTATTCGGAAAGACGCGCGAGGGA
Organism: Armatimonadia bacterium; assembly: GCA_039679385.1. Lineage (NCBI taxonomy): Bacteria > Bacillati > Armatimonadota > Armatimonadia > Armatimonadia bacterium. The sequence continues at coordinate 99,561 of JBDKVB010000143.1, forward strand.
CCTTTTCCTGTCTACGAATCGAGGAGAAAGGGCAAGGGGGAAAGGACAGCAAGAAGTGGCTCAGGGAGGGGTCCTCTGCGGATTCCGGACGCAAGGAGAGCTTCCGCCCGGAATCCGCAGGACTCAGTCATCTGGCCGGCTCGCGTGGTCAGCGTGAGGCGCGCCACTGAGGTAGGAAGGGCGAGTAGGCAGGCGCATCCAGCAAGGGCAGGAGTTCGTCGTCGAGCTTGAGCAGGCTGATCGAGGCGCCGGCCATCTCCATGGAGGTGGCGTACTCGCCGATGAAGACACGCTCGAGGGTGATGCCGTGATCCGCGATGACCTGGTTGGCTTTGCGGAAAAGCAGGTAGAGCTCCTCGGGCGGCGTGGCCCCGAGACCGTTGACGAGGAGGGCAACGTGGTCGCCGCTCGCGAAGGGCAAGTCGGCGACGACACGCTCGGTCATGATCTGCGCGACCTCGTCGGCGGTCTTGATCTTGCCGCGCTCGATGCCCTGCTCACCGTGGATGCCCATACCCAGTTCCATCTCGTCTTCGCCGAGGGTGAAGGTGGGCTTGCCGACGGCAGGGATGGTGCAGGGAGACAGGGCGACGCCCATGCTGCAGGTGTTCTCGACGACCTTCTGGGCGGTGGCGGCGACGGCGGCCAGATCGGCACCGGTGTCGGCCTTGGCCCCGGCGATCTTGTAGGCGAAGAAGAGGCCGGCAACGGCGCGGCGGGTGTCGGCGGACTCCTTCGGTGCAGAGACCACATCATCACGGACGCGGACGGAGAGGACCTCGATGTCCTCCATGGCGCACATCTCGGCGGCCATGTCGAAGTTCATGGTGTCGCCGGAGTAGTTGCCGTAGAGGTACAGCACGCCTGCGCCGGCGTTGATGGACTTGGTGACGG
>JBDKVB010000144.1 GCA_039679385.1 Armatimonadia bacterium
CGATCTGCCGGCGGCCGATCGCACACCCTCACCGGAGGCCACCGTACTCATGTCCTCGCTTCGGGCTTGCTTCCGCCTCACAGCCGTTCTGCTCCTCACCCTCGCCTTCAAGGGAGGCGCCTTCGCAGTGGACAACCCGCCAGTGGAGTACCTTAGTCGTGAGGCCTTCGGTCGCATCGCCTACCAGCTTCAGGGCTGGGGAGTGCTGGGCGTCGACGTCTGCGCCCACGCGGCGAACCAGACCCCGCTCAAGCTGCGCATCAAGGACACAAGCTACGAGCGCGGACTCGGGACGCACGCCTCAGGTGAGCTGCTCGTGGACCTGGGCGGCCTTTATGAGACCTTCGAGGCCGAGGCCGGTCTCCAGTGGCAGGGCGCCAGCCCGAACTGCGGTGGCAGCATCGTCATGCAGGTCTTCGTCGATGGCAGACTCGCTTTCGACAGCGGCGTCCTGCACGACACGGACGCGGCCAAGCCTGTTCGGATCTCGGTGAAGGGTGCCGAGGAGCTGCGCCTGGTCGTCACCGACGCCGGCGACGGCATTCTGTGTGACTGCGCGAACTGGGCTGAGGCGCGTCTGACCCGCGACCCCGAAGCAGCAGGTCGAATCGTCGAGGACAGCTTCGACGCAGGCCGCTTCGCTCGCGTGGTGACCAGTGACCCGCACCGCATGGACGGCGCGCGTTCGACGCGTGTGCAGGAGTTCCGGGCCGAAGACGTCTTCCTGGAGAGCAACCTGCGCCCCAATCCGGACGGCAGCTACATGGTCCCGCAGGCGACCGACAGGACCAGCACGATTGGCCTTGTCTGGACCGAAGTGCGAGTGCCGACACGCCTGGAGTTGGTCTTCGCACCGGGCCTTGTCATGCCGCCCACGACAGGCGTCGCGGTGCAAGCCTGGGAGGGCGAATCGCTCTGGCAGGGAGAGTGGAAACCGCTCCAGGGCACGATTGAGGTCCGGGGCGATCGCTGGGTCTTCGCGATGGACCCCTCGGTGAACCCCGGTCTCGGCGCAGGCCGACGGAAGGTCCGCTGGGTGTTCCCTGCGCTCCCGATGCCGCTGCAGATCGCGAGAGTCGCAGCCTACACGCACTCGCGATGGGAATCTGCCCAGGTGCGTGTGGAGCTCGAGCAACCTCGTCCGGGCGAGAAGGGCACCGTCGAGGTCTACAACGGAGAGCTGACCACTAAGGACGGCGCGAGGCTGTCCGCCTCCTGGGACCTGTCGCGCCCGCTTGACCTTGAGGTGCGCTACACCCGACCCCGGCAGTGGAAGTGGGATCGCACAACGCTGCGCCTGCGCATCCCCGGAGCCCAGGGCGACGAAGCCGCCTTTGCGGTTGCCCTGGAAGACCTGGTGGCCCATGGCTCGATGTACGTGCGCTCCGCAGGGGTCTTCGTGACCTTGCTCCCGGCGAAGCAGACCCTCGCCCAGGCCAAACAGGCGAGCGCTGGTTACCAGACTATTCGTGAGCGCGTGTCGGCGATGCCCGATCAGACCCGTGAGCAGGCCTGGGAGCACGTCCACAACCCGGTGCAGAACCTCGGGCCGACCATGGTCTCCCTCGCTTGCGACAACCGAAAGTGGACCGTCCAGCGTGAGGGCGTGATCCAGTTCGGCCTCGTGCCCGACCTGCCCGACCCGCTCCTGTATGCGCCACGTACCTTCCCCTGTGAACTGCGGCCGGTGTTCGGCTCCGGCGACAACGCCAACCTCGACCGCCATGTGGAGGACGGTTGGCTGCCGATTCCGACCAGCACCGTCCGTCAGGGCACCACGACATACTCCGAAGGGTTCTACGTGGTCCCGCAGGAAGCAGCACCGGCTGGCATACCGGCGTGGATGAGTCGCAAGCCGCTCGGTGTGGCCGAGTTCACCCTTCGCAACGAGGCCGACCAGCCCGCCGAGGTGTCACTGGCTCTTGCCTGCCTGACGGACGCGGCCAAGGGTGAGACGGCGCAAGTTCTGTCCGTGCCCCGGGGAGCGGTGCTGCACAACGGCACGCAGATTCTTGCGCTGGTCGACTGCTCCGAAGCCCAGCCGCTGACGCTGAGCCTCGACCCGGCCGGTCCAGTCCTCAAGGGCCAGCTTCCCGCGAGGGCAGCAGCCCGCTGCGTGGTCCTGCTCCCCGGGTGGTTTGTGCCGACCTCAGATCATGGCAGCCTGACCTACAAGCCCGAGCTTCTCGACACCGCCAGGGCCTACTGGCAGAGCCTGCTGGCCGAGGCCATGCAGGTCGAGACACCCGATGAGTTCCTGAACGACACGCTCAAGGCCTCGCAGGTGGCCTGCCTGATCGCCGCCCGCAACGAGGCCGACGGTGCTCGCATCTCCCCCTGGATTGCCTGTGACAGGTATGGTCCGCTGGAGAGCGAGGCCAACACCATCGTCCGTGGCATGGACCTGTTCGGCCACCACGACTTCTCGCGCCGCGCTCTGCAGTTCTTCGTCCGGCGCTACAACCCGGCCGGATTCCTGACCACCGGCTACACCCTCATGGGCACCGGCTGGCACCTCCACTCCCTGGGCGAGCACTACCAATTGACCCGCGACCGCGACTGGCTCACCGGGATTGCCCCGCAGGTTGAGTCGCTGTGCCGGTGGATCGCCCGCCAACGGAACATGACCAAGAGCGTGGACGAGAACCTGGCCAAGGTCCCGGAGTACGGGCTGGTTCCGCCCGGTGTCACGGCCGACTGGAGCCTCTTCGCCTACCGCTTCTACAATCAGGCCTTCTACTGTGGCGGTCTCCGCGCAGCGGCTGAGGCACTGCAGGGCCTGGACGTCGCAGGCTCGAGCGAACTGGTCGCACAGGCCGCCGACTTCCAGAACGAGCTGCTGCGTGCCTATCACTGGGCGCAGGGACGTCTCCCGGTCCTCGAATCGCCCTCCGGCGACTGGATCCCGGCTCCGGCTACCATGCTTGAGGCTCCCGGCAAGGTCGAGGAATACTACCCT
>JBDKVB010000145.1 GCA_039679385.1 Armatimonadia bacterium
CGGTCCCGTGCTCGGGGTCGCCGGAGTCTCTGTAGCCGCTGAAGGCCAGGCGCGTCCCGTCGGGGCTCACTGCCGGGTCACGCAGCCTCAAGGCGGGGCAGCCCGCGGGCAAGTCGGGGTCATGTAGCGCCGGCAGGTTCAGCGGCGTCCTGGTCTTCGCCTCGACATCCACCACATCGAGCTTGTCACCATGCGAGACCAGAAGCCGGCGACCGTCGGGGAAGAAGGACAGGCGGCCGACGCTCTCCAGGTTGCCAACGACCAGTTCGGGCTTAGCGCCCTCCAGGTCCGGCTTCCGGAGGGAGAAGGCCCATAGCTGGCAGTTCCGCCCTTCCCCCTCTTCGTAGGTTGAGTGAGCAAAGGCCACACGGTCACCGGTCGGACTCCAGCACGGGAGTTCGTCCAGACCATCCAGACGCTTCCTGCGAGCGGCGGCCAGAGAGCTCAGGCCGGTGTCGAGTACCCGAACCATGAACAGATCTCCGTCGCCACGCCGCCGATCGGCAGGGAGCGTCAGGCAGTTCCCCTCCGGCGCCAAGGCGAGCCCGTCCATCGCCTCTCCGCGGAAATCGCCCATATCGCACCGCCCTTGCTGGAGGTCCACCAGGCAAACAGTGCCATTCTCAAAACCGACCACGGCTTTGTGCCCCTGGACATCCAGGCATCTGGCGCCCCGCGTGAGGTTCAAGGTGAGGAACCGCATCGTCCCGTCCTCCGCAGCGATCATGACCTGTGGAGGGATGAAGACGTCTGCTCCCGAGGCCGGGCCCCGGGAGGCGATATACGCCAGACCCTTGGTCATCCAGCAGGGCCAGGAGTCACGTGGGCCAGGGTGATCGAAGTCTAGGTTCGAGTACCGGCGCGGAAGGTGGGCTGGTACCCCGCCCATGCCGAAGGGGGCTCCTGTGGCGGCCACGAGGATAGCTGAGCCACGCTTGGGAAGCGCCGGTCGCGGCCCCCGGGCTACGTCAATGACGAAGAACGTCTGCTCCTTCCCCTCGGGCTTGATCCGGTACCAGGCGGCAGCCGTAACCATGGAAGCATCACCGGCTCGCAGACGCAGTTCGCTCCTTACCCGGCTCGCGAGGTCCGGGAGGTCGACGGTCTCCTCCTCCCGCCAGAAGCCCGGGGTGTAGATCGCGTGCAGTCCCACGACTTTTCCGTCCCAGGGCCGCAGGTCAAGGGTGAGAGACAGCTCTGGACGGACCGCAGGCATCACCCATGCTGCGCGGAAGTTGCCGTCGAGCAGGCCCTGCCACAGCGGAGGAGACATCTCGACGACGCCGAGACGCCGCAACACCTCGGCATACCTGCGGTTGGCGAACTGCCTGGCAGCCTCCGCCAGGGCGTCGGTCTTCGGTGCGCCGAGACAGGGCACCAGCACCTCGCTCCCGATGCTGAACTCGCTCACATAGAGCGGGGACGGGCACAGCACTAGGCGTCCCGGAGCGGCACCAATCAGCGCGCCGCCCGCCATTCTCTCTGCTTCCGGGGGCAACTCGTACTGCTTGGCGGTCGCACCCTCGGAGGTAAGACGAGGGAGCCCGTCAGCAAGTCGCGGCACCAGGGGATCAGCAAGGAACTCCGCTGCGGTACTGGCGACAGTCGGTAGCGGAGCAGCGACGGCGGGACGGACGGCAGAACAGAACGGCGCTCGCACACTCAGAAAGAGGGACACAGCAATGGCTATGGTACAGCCAACCAACCGCAGCTGTCTCACGGCGAACGCCTCCCATATCCGTATCAACGTACGCCGTCTTTGAACCGGAATGCTCGTATCTTCGCAAGACAACTGGCGCAGAAGTTGTAGTCGGTCAGTGCGGAAGGTGTCCCTTGCCCCATGACACAGAACTTTCCAGAGTCTGTCTTCTGCATCTTATCGCCGAGCTCGTCATCGAGGCCAAACTGATGGCCGACTTCGTGAACCGCGACAATGAGGGTATACTCATCCGACCAACCACAGACCTTCTGACTTCCCACGTAGACGTATGAATACTTGTAGTAGTCATTCGACTTCCCCCATCCGTTGTCACCATAGGAGGTCTCCGCGTTGGCTCCTATCAGGTGCACATATCCACGGTTACGGGTCGCGTAGTGGGAGAAGTTGTCGCGGGAGTACTTCGTCCGGGCATCCGACGTGGGCAGGACCCCACGGAAGGGTGACTGCCCGCTTCCGGGAGTCGGTACCACCACCGTCCGTTGTGCGCGAGCGAAGGCACTACGAAACCGTTTGTCCTGGCCCTTTGGACTTAGAGGGCCCCGTGGGCTAACCATATAGTCCTCCTCTACCCAGAATTGCGTACTGAGGCGGGCCCCGTTCGCTACCAGCATTCTCTGGGCGTCGTGGGTGCGGCGATCCTTGGTTTTCGTACCGCAGGGCGCTTGCGCAGTCCACAGTACTCGCCACGTCCCGCCCGGATCGTCATCAGCGAACTCGTAGACCTTCACACCGTCCGGCTCGCCGTCCTGATCGGCGTCCTCCCCACCGTGCAGGGCGCTCAAGGTCTGTGGCCACGGGCCACCGACTGCCCGTCTCACCTGCAGGTCCGGGTCGACTACCACAAGCTCCAGATCCTCGGCGCCGCGCTGGCATTGGTCGTTGAGCCAGTAGGTCACCCGCAGTTCGGGAGAGGCGTTCTCCGCCTCCGGGACGTGCATCCACACCGTATGCCCTTCCCGCGGCGGGGTCTCCGGCGTAGTCTCCGGCACCCACAGGCAGTAGGGGTACTTTAGGTAGTTGTAGTCCATCGTGCGCTTGTCCCCAATACCCTCGGGGGCCTCGGGGCTCGTGTACTCCATCACCAGGATATCGTAGGTGTACGTACACCACGGGTGAACCTCGGGGTCCAGATGGCCGCTCACGTTGGTGTCGGCCAAGTTCACGGACACCGATTGGGTCCACAACCCATCCTCGTCCACCTGCCCGTTACCCGTGACCAGTCCATAGGCAGCCCAGTACTCGCCCGTCCAGGTCTCGCAGCCGCTGGTCTTGCGGTAGTAGATGATCCAGGCGTACTTGTGCGGATCGGCGTCCGCGATGGTGAAGTTCAGCGTCGGCGACTGTAGCCCTGTCGAACCCTCGGGATCCCACCTGAAGTAGTCGATGGTGCCATTGGAGCAGGTCACGTTCTTGAGGTGCACATTCTGCACCGTAGGTTCAAGGGCCTTAGCCCCGTTGGCGTACTCCTGCGTCCAGCCCTCACCGACGACCTGCTCTTGTGGCAGACGGTCTAGGATGCGTCTTGGCAGAGTCGATGTCCGGATCAGCGAATCAGACGTGTTGGTTCCGCGGGAGACGCCCATAGTTCATATGAGCACGTCTATTCCCTCTCGAGTTCCTTATACCTCCATTGTCACCTTGATATCATCGTCTGTAAGCATATACAGTAACCTCATGCACACTGTTAGCTCACCTGCCGAACACTTCGTGAGGCCCCACCAAGCGCTCTCACTGATGGTGACGAGATGACGGGCGCTCGTAGTGCGGCAGGAGAAGAGGACGGCCCCGGGGGGGCGGTCGAGCAGGCGGATTGCAGCCTCTTGGCTCAGTCTTCTACAAGCCCGGTCTCCGCCCTAGGGTCTCTCAACCGCTACAATAGTCAGGACCTCCCCCTCTGCGGGAGGAATTGCGGTCATAAGTGGGCAATAGATGACCGATGGGGAGCCGAACTGGTCATTGATATGATCACCGGCCACCTATTCACTGGCTTTCGAGTTCCCTCGCCGGGCGGAAGCGTACCCCAGGAGGACAGCGATGGACCTTGGCAAAGATCCGCGCAAGCAGAAGACGGAGGACATCACCGACCGCGCCATCGCTATCAACCACTTCACCGACCGCAGGGAGGCGCTGGCGGCCTTCCAGGCACATCTGGACGCTCCCGAGGGTCAGCCCCTGCCCGTGCTGCAGTTCTTCGGCGTCGGCGGGATCGGCAAGTCGCTGCTGCTGGAGAAGCTCCGGAACGACCTCTCCGAAACGGAGAAGAGGCTGCCCGTCGCTGCGGTCGACTTCCGCAATGAGCGCGACCGCCATCGCCTACGCGCACTCACCCTCCTGCGGGTAGCCCTTGGCCGCCACGGCCTCCAATTCCCCGAGTTTGACCTCGTACGGGCTGTTCTGGACGCCGCGGAGGGTGGGCAGGAAGCCGACCTTATCTCGATCAGTCCGTGGTACAAGGCCGCTTTCTCCGCGCTGCAACTGGTTCCCCTGGCCTCGCCCCTGAGTGCTCTGGAGACGGCGCTTGGGCACGCCGCAACAGGCCTTCGCACCCAGTACCCCGGCCTTGAGGAGTGGCTGCGACGCCTCGGCGGGACGAAGGAGGTCCTGCTGCTCCAGGGGCTGGGCCGCAACGAACTCTCTGATCGTCTCTTGGAAGCCTTCGCCGGCGACCTGACCGAGGGTTCCCCAGCCCGGCCGGGCAAGGCTGTCCAGGCGGTCCTGCTGATGGACACCTACGAGGCGCTCTGGACCGGACGGCAGGGGCCCACCGGCCCACAGGGCGCCCTCGTGGATGACTGGATCCGCGACCTGTACTGCTACCTGCGTCCCGGTGGCCGAGTACTCCTGGTCCTTGCGGGCCGCGATCGTCTCGCCTGGGCGGATCCACAGGTGGACCCTGACTGGGCAAGCCTGAAGGAGGCGGAGCTCAGGACCCATCTGGAGACGCACCTCATCGGCGGCCTGTCGGCGGCAGACACACAGCGCTACCTGTCGCGCCGCGGCGTCGGCCATCCGCCTGAGACCGGTGAGCCCTCTCCCTTGCAGGCTGCCATCATCGACGGCTGCAGCGGCGGAGAGTTGGAGAAACAAGGCTGCCTGCCCCTCTATGTGCGACTGTGCGCGGATATCGTGCTCAATGAGCGCGGGCCGGGAGGCCGCGGCGCCGATCCGCCGCCCGAGTGGTTTCACGGCATCCCGAACGACCAGGTGGCCTACCGGTTGGCCAACAGGTTCCTCACCTCCCTGGGAGACGACGCCACATCGAACCTCGTCAAGGCCCTGAGCTTCGCACGCTGGTTTGATCTGCCGCTGGTAAAGGACCGGCTCGAGGTGGGACCGGACGCGGCAGCGGCTACCTTCAGACGCCTCACCGCGTCCTCCTTCTGCGAAGCCGCCCAGGACGGCCGCGTCAGGCTCCATGTGACGATGCGGGCAGCCCTGAAGTACCTCGTCTCGATTGACCAAAGGGACCGTTTGACGCCGGAAGACCTCCATGCCTGGTTCCGTCAGCACTGGCAGGCCCGGCATGAAGCCGGCGAAGCGGCCGCTGAGGTCGAGGCCTGGTACCACCATCTCCATCTTGCGCCAGAGGAGGCTTTCGGTATCTGGTGCGCGCACGTAGAGGCGGCCCGAGACCGGCGCGACGGCCCCAGAGCACGCGATCTGATCGACTGGTGGGAGGGCATCGACCTGACCGATGCCGACTGGCAGGAGCGTCTGGGCGATGGGACCTGGGCGGCCACCGTGCACAACCTGGCGTACCGGCTGCACGAGCTGCGGCCTTTCGCATGGGCGCACTCCGAGACACTGCAACGCGTCATCGCCTGCTATGAAGCCGCCCTCCGCGTCTATACCGAAGAGGCCTTCCCCACCGACTGGGCCAGGACCCAGCACAATCTGGGGCTCGCCTGCTGGGAGCTACCCACTGGCGACCGGGCAAGGAATCTGCAGCGCGCCATCGCCTGCTACGAGGCCGCCCTCCGCGTCTACACCGAAGAGGCCTTCCCCACCGACTGGGCCATGACCCAGAACAGCCTGGCGATCGCCTACTGGGACCTGCCTACCGGCGACCGGCCGAGGAATCTGCAGCGCGCCATCGATGGCTTCCAAGCCGCACTCCGTGTCAGGACCGAAGAGGCCTTCCCCACCGACTGGGCTAGGGTCCAGAACAACCTGGGGAACGCCTACTCTGACCTGCCCACCGGCGACCGGGCCCAGAACGTGCTGCGCGCCATCGCCTGCTACGAGGTCGCCCTCCGCGTCTATACGGGAGAGGCCTTCCCCACGGACTGGGCCGCAACTCAGCACAACCTGGGACTCGCCTACCAGGACCTGCCTACCGGCGACCGGGCAGAGAACCTGCAGCGCGCCATCGCCTGCTACGAAGCCGCCCTCCGCGTTAGGACCGAAGAGGCCTTCCCCGCCGACTGGGCCATGACCCAGAACAACCTGGGGAGCGTCTACCAGAGCCTGCCCGCCGGCGACCGGGCCCAGAACCTGCAGCGCGCCATCGACTGCTACGAAGCCGCCCTCCGTGTTTGCACCGAAGAGGCTTTCCCCACCGACTGGGCCATAACCCAGAACAACCTGGGGAGCGTCTACCAGAGCGTGCCCACCGGCGACCGGGCAGGGAACCTGCAGCGCGCCATCGACTGCTATGAAGCCGCCCTCCGCGTCAGGACCGAAGAGGCCTTCCCCACCCACTGGGCCATGACCCAGGACAATCTGGGGACCGCCTACGCCGACCTCCCCTCCGGCGACCGAGCAGAGAACCTGCAGCGCGCCATCGACTGCTACGAAGCCGCCCTCCGCGTCAGGACCGAAGAGGCCTTCCCCACCCACTGGGCCATGACCCAGGGCAATCTGGGGACCGCCTACGCCGACCTCCCCTCCGGCGACCGAGCAGAGAACCTGCAGCGCGCCATCGACTGCTACGAAGCCGCCCTCCGCGTCTACACCGAAGGGGCCTTCCCCACGGACTGGGCCAGGACCCAGTACAACCTGGGGAACGCCTACGCCGACCTCCCCACCGACGACCGGGCACAGAACCTGCAGCGCGCCATCGCCTGCTACGAGGCCGCCCTCCGCGTCTACACCGAAGGGGCCTTCCCCACGGACTGGGCCATGACCCAGAACAACCTCGGGAGCGCCTACCGGAGCCTGCCCACCGGCGACCGGGCCCAGAACCTGCAGCGCGCCATCGACTGCTACGAGGCCGCCCTCCGCGTCAGGACCGAAGAGGCCTTCCCCACCCACTGGGCCATGACCCAGAACAGTCTGGGGACCGCCTACGCCGACCTACCCACCGGCGGCCGAGCAGAGAACCTGCAGCGCGCCATCGACTGCTACGAAGCCGCCCTCCGCGTCTACACCGAAGGGGTCTTCCCCACGGACTGGGCCATCATCCAGAACAACCTGGGGAACGCCTACAGCGACCTCCCCACCGGCGACCGAGCAGAGAACCTGCAGCGCGCCATCGTCTGCTACGAAGCCGCCCTCCGCGTCAGAACCGAAGAGGCCTTCCCCACCGACTGGGCCAGGACGTCCCACAATCTTGCGTCAGCACACGGCATTGCGGGGGACTTCGTCGCTGGGATCGAGGTGCTGTCCCCAGTTGCTGCTGCGCAACCTGGAGACGGTGATGCCGCTTACCTGTTGGCCTGTTTGCTGGCGCTGCAGGGGCAAGCTGAAGAGGCGTTGGAGCACCTGGCGCGGGCAATCGGTCTCGATGGACAGCGCTATCGGTCTCTTGCCACCGAGGACGGGGACTTCGCCTCCCTGCGTGAGGATCCGCGGTTCCAGGCGCTGGTTGCCGAGCCGACCAAGGACGACGGGTAGGGCTGAGTGCACATGGAGGCGCTCCCAACACAACTTGCGGTGCTGGTGCTGATCGTGGTGGCCTTCGGGTTCCTCCTCGGAGGGCAGCGCGGCGTTCTGGCTATGGCCCTCGACGAAGTGGCTGAGGGTCTGTCGCAGCTCTCGGGCCGAGAGAGGCCGAGGCATAGCGGCACAGAAGGGAGGCAGTCACCCGTCAGTCAAGACAGCGGGGGCGAAGCGAGGCTTGGCGGCTTGCTCTGCCTGCGCTCAACACGATCACGAGCGAGAGAGCATAGGAAGTGGACTCCCGGACGACACGAACCAGCTCGAGAGTGGCGCCGCAGGCAATCCTCCGTCCATACGCTTGGGGGCGCTCTGCTTCCCGATGGTCCGGCTCGATGCCATCAGGAGCCCGGAGTCCACCACTGGATGGACTCGCTGGAAGTGACCGCCTTGACAAGGAGTGAGCGTCGCGGCGTTGAATCTAGGGCTCGATCGTCATCGTCCTGGCGGTGGACCTCTTCGTGTCCTGGACCGTGACCGTGCCCTAGGCGGCGGTCCTCGTTCAGCGGCCGCCAGGGGCGGCCATCCGGTCAAGGGGTGAAGCACATGACCAGCCTGACGGCATGCCCGAAGCAACACCGGTCGGTAGTGCTCCTGGCTCTTGCTTGTGCCTTTGCGTGGGCGTCTGTGATCCTACCTCAGCCACTCCAGGCAGACGCCGCCGACCAAGGGATCATCGCCTATGTGCGGCTCTCGACGCATGACATCCACCTCGTCTCACCTGATGGGACGGGCGACCGGGTGCTCTGGACCGCTCCCCGCAAGTTCTTCGTGGATCCGCCACACTATCTCGCCTGGCGGCTCGACGGCCGCGAGCTGGCCTTTACCAGCGACCACGAGGCGTGGGCCTCGTGGTACGAGAGCGATGTCTATGCGGTTGGCTCCGACGGAACCGGCTACCGACGCATCACCAACGCGCCGGCCGCCGCCGAGCTCGCCAAACTGCCCAAGGGCTCGGTGACCGTGAGCGTCTCGAACTGGACTACTGACCAGGTGCAGGTGTATGTGGCGGGCGCACCGGAGCTCAAGTCCGTCCCGGGCAACGGGGCGGTAACCTTCGACGACGTCGCCGATTTCGGGCCGGACGTCTGGCAGCCTGCAGTCGGCATCTACGGCCTCTACCGGGTTATGCCGTCCCCGCCCCTGGCAGACGTCCAGCCGGGCAAGACGGTTGCGGGTGGGACACTCATGATCGGGGCATACTCCGGCATCCGCTTCTTCGGCGCCGGCAAGGTCTCCTGGAAGGCGGACGGATCGGCGCTCGCCTATGCCATGCGGACCTGCTCAGGAATCAGCGTGATACCCGCGCTCCCCAAGTACGGCTCCATTGGTCTGCCGCTCCCGGTGGTCGCGAAGACCTCCCCTGGCCTGGTGGCCTGGGGCCCAACTCCTGACACGAGTGACCGGTATCTCTATCGGTCGGGCTACAACATCCTCGATGAGGAGCTTGGGGGGATCTATCTCAACACCGTTGGCGACGCCTCCGGGGGCCACAAACTCGTGCCCACTTACCGGGCCGAGCTGGTGCGCGACATCGAGTGGAAGCCTGACGCGTCCGGCTTCCTCTTCACCCAGATGCACGTCCCCCTGAATATCCAAACAGACCTCTTCGAATACAGCTTCGCGACCAAAGAGGTCACCAAGTTGACATCCCTCGGCGACGACAGCGCCCGCGGACTCAGCATCTCGCCCGACGGCCGGCAGGTCGCCTTCGAGCGGGAAGGGACCGATGCAACGAGCAGCTTGTGGATCATGAACCGCGACGGCTCGGGTCTGCGCAAACTCGCGGACGATGCCGGTCGTCCTGCCTGGGGCCGGCTGCCGGCGGCTCGCACGCCCGCCGGTTAGCTAGCAAGGGTGGTGCGGTGAAGCGGGAGCCGAAGAGCCTGCCCCCCATGGCTTGCCCGGTCACGGCCCAGAAGGCTGCCGCCGGCAGCAACGGCATTGTGCCTCCTGAAGGTCCGTGTTCCCCCGTAGGGCCCGTACCTGGGCCTTCAAAGGGCGCAGCGGTCCGGCTATGGCCCTCGACGAAGTGGCTGAGGGTCTGACGTAGCTCTCGGGCCGAGAGAGGTCGCCGCTAGCGTCGCGCGGCGGCGATCGCCACCAGCCCGAAGGCCACCGCCGAGGCGAGCAGGGATACCGGAGCGGCGGCGACCACCTCCGATGTGCTGCTACTGAAGAGCAACAAGATCGCCCCCGCGAGACCGAGGACTCCGACGAACATGCCCATGCCCATCGCCAATCTGCAGAGCCCGTCACTACCCGAACTGCCACGATCGGTCGCATCTGACATCGTCTCTGGCTCCCTTCGCTGCGGTGGGGTATCGACTGCGCCATCGCCTGAGTGGAGTCTTCGTGTGCTGTGGCCACAAGTCCTGGCGGGGCCTGGCGGCCCTCTGGCTCCTCGTTCTCTGCCTCGGTTGCACGCTCGAGATGGTCTTGCGGGTCCCTATCACCAGGTCCTGGAGAAGGCATGGAGGGCGGGCAGGTCGCGGCACTTCCGGAAGCGAAGCTTCCTGCCGCAGGTGTGCAGGGCGTGGTCGCGACTTCGGGGCGTGAGAGGACCTTCCATGAACATCAAGTCCGTGGCTGTCTTCGGCGGATCAGGCAAGATCGGGAGGCATGTCGTCCCGTGGCTGGTGGAGCACGGGTACGCGGTGCGCGCCCTGGTGCACCGGAGTCCGGTGGCCGGAGAAGGAGTGGTGTCGGTG
>JBDKVB010000146.1 GCA_039679385.1 Armatimonadia bacterium
TGAGGCGGATCTGGTCCAGCAGGTACCCGATCTTCCGCCCGGCCCAGAGGCTGGCCAGATACTCCGCTCCGTCGTTGACCTCCGGGAAGTCGACTTCGCTAACGTAGCTGCGTTTCCCGTGGCCGCTGTCGCCACTGACGGTCATCTTCGTCTTGCCGGCGGTGTCCTGCTTGTAGCGACCGAAGATCGCGAGTTGCGAGCCACCGAACAGATCAGGCAGATCCTTCGGGTAGGTGTCATAGGCCTTGACGCTGCCATAGTCCACCTGGACTTCCGTCAGCACCGGCTGTGCGATCTTTCCGTACCAGTTGGAGACCTTGACCTCGATGTCCTCGCCGGGGCGCACATAGGTCGGGAGGCCACCATTGTCTTCCGCGAGGCGGTCGAGGAAGTGCGTATCCACATCGTAGCCCGCACCGAAGGCAAACAGCCGAGTCGGTGTGTTCTTCAGCGCCCCCGCCGCCTGCTTCACGCGTGGCGCGATCTTGTCCGGGTCCGTCACGTCACCGGCTGTCGGCAGGCCGTCGGTAAGGAAGGCGACGTAGTTCGGCTGGCCGGTCTTTCGGCAGTCCAGGGCCGCCTTGAGGGCGCCGTCGATATCCGTACCGCCCGAGGCCCGGAGGTCCTTGATGAAGTTGCGAGCCTTCTCGATGTTCTCCCGCGTCGCCGGTTGGAGGCCATCGCCGAACTGCGTGACGCTTGTGGCGAAGCTGATGATCTCGAACTGGTCCTGCGGGTTGAGGCTGTTCACGCAGAACTCCAGGGCTCGTCGCACCTGCTCAATCTTCTCGCCGGACATCGAGCCCGAGCGGTCCAGCACAAAGACCACATTCTTCGGGGCTGCCTTGGCCACCGACACGTCCTCCTCCGTCGGTGCCGCAAGCAGCAGGAAGAAGCCGTCCTCGCCCTTCTCCTTGAAGGTCAGCAGACTGGTGCCGACCTCCTCCTTCGCGACCGTGTAGTACAGGAGCAGGTCGCGGTCGGGCTTGGAATTCTTCTCCTCATAGGAGGCGACCGCCGCGCCGCCACGTCGCGAGATGTCCAGGTCATGGCTTGGTGAATAGATGGTTCCCAGCTTCGCCTTCGACTTGATCGTCGCCTCGAAGACCGTCTCCGTGATCGGGCTCTTGGAGAACTTCTCGGTGCTCATCGGGTAGTTGTACGAGACGAGGCCGTTGTCGTAGCCCAGCACCTGGGTGTAGTACAGCTCGATCCGGCGTTCGCCATGGGCCGGAATCGGGAAGATCCGGGCCTTGTACATGTCGCGCCCGCTGTACTCCAGCAGCGCCGGATCACGCCGCTTGCGCACGATGTCCTCATAGATGCTGGTGGCCTTGTCACGCGGGAGGATCTCGCCTTCCATCTTCTGGCCGTCGGCGATCAGCGTGAAGCCTTTGACCACTGCACCCGGCGGCAGCGGGAACAGGTAGGTCGCTTCCTGCTCGCGGTCGGTCTCGTTCACGAAGACCTGGTCGACGTGGGTGGTGGCGATCTGCTCGTCGATCTCCACCTTGACGTGGTGGTACTTGATGGTGAAGTAGGGGACGTCCGGTCGCAGTGGCGGGATCAGCATCCCATCCGCCAGAGCCTGCGAAGCCAGACAGCAGAGGGCGACAACAGCGACGACATACGGGAGTGACCTGCGGATCATCCTGGGCTCCCTCCTCGGAGCGGGAACTGCTACGTTCTGGAGGATGGACTGAGGAGGGCGCGCCTTTGTTCCTGGGTTACTTGCTCTTGTTTCGCACAGCGTCCCGCAGAGCTTCGAGGGGTTTCTGCTCGCCGCTCGCTTTGTCCCGGTATAGCCAGTGCAGCCAACCGTTGCAGGAGGGTGTGCCCTGCACTTCGGCTCCCAGCCGATGGATGCTGCCCGTCTTGCCGTCCGCCGTGAGCGTGCCGTCAGCGTTGATCGTGGCGATGGTCCCGCTCTCGCGGTGAGTGAGCCTGTCGCCCACCTGCAGAAGTCCTAACTCCAGCAGCCGGGTGAAGGGGACGCGCTCAGGTTTCCGCGCATCGGGCGGAATCAGTGCCTCGAGTTCCTCACCCGTGGGTGCCGCAATGCCGGCAATCCGCTGCCTGGCCACCTCGACATAGCTCGCGTCTCGCTCAATGCCGATGTAGTGCCGACCAAGACGCCGAGCCACAGCGCCCGTCGTGCCGGTGCCAAAGAAGGGGTCGAGGACCAGGTCTCCCGGCATGCTCGAGGACACGATGACCCGCTCCAACAGGGCCTCGGGCTTCTGCGTCGTATGCGCCTTCTCGCCATTCACCATGATCCGCTCGGGGCCCGTGCATAGCGGCAGGTACCAGTCGCTGCGCATCTGCTTGCCGTCGTTGTAGGCCTTCATGGCGTGGTGGTTGAAGGTGTAGCCCTTCTGCTTCTCCGACTTTTTCGCCCACAGCAAGGTCTCGTGGGCGTTGGTGAAGCGCACACCCCGGAAGTTCGGCATCGGGTTCGTCTTCACCCAGACAACGTCGTTCAGGATCCAGTACCCCAGGTCCATGAGGATGCTGCCGACGCGATAGATGTTGTGGTAGGTGCCGATGACCCACAGGGTCCCCTTGGGCTTGAGCACCCGTCGGCACGCCTCCAGCCACTCCCGGGTGAAGCGGTCGTACTTCTCGAAGCTGCTGAACTGGTCCCACTCGTCGGTGACGGCGTCGACCTTCGTCATGTTCGGGCGCCACAAATCACCCCGCAACTGGAGGTTGTAGGGTGGATCGGCGAAGATCAGGTCAACGCTGCAGGCCGGGAAGCCCTTCAGGATATCGATGCAGTCGCCCTGCACGATCTCGTCAACGGGGAGCTTGTCCTTGCTCATGGATGGGTAACGTTCCGGTTCCAGGGTGTCGTTGTCTCCGGGTGTGCGAGCGCTGGTGCGTCCAGCCTATTCGGCAGTCTCCGTCTCCTCTGCGGGGAACAGTTCCGGCAGGTGCTCGCGTCCCTTCGCAGCATCAGCGGCCACCTTCCACAGCCAGCCGAGGTTGGGAGTGAAAGTGACGCTCCGCGACCGGGCCAGGTTGTCGGTGACCAGCAGCGAGAAGGCCGGGGTCACCTTCCGTACCGCAGCCAGCTCCGGACCACTGGCGGGAAGGTCGAGTGCTGCCTGTTTCGCGCCTTCGATCAGGCCCATCAGTGCCACCTTCTGCCGGGGCGTTGCCCCGGCTTCCATCGGCACCGAAGCGGACAGGATCAGCTTGCGCAGTGCCGCACCGGCGCTCTGGTAGCCATCCCGCGGGCCATCATAGCGCAAGGTCGCCGCCATCCAGCAGTCCTCACCCAACTCCGCCGGCGCCGCAGCAACTGCACACAGGCAAGAGGCCTGTCCCGCAGCATCGGAAGCCGTCGAGCTGGCTCCCTGTCCTCCCTTGAGTAGCTGGGCCGCATGGGGCGCGGAAGCTGCCGACACCAGCTTGTAGCCGCTCTCGCCCACAGACCTGCGTCGGGCCAACTCGGCCACAGGAAGCTTGCGTGCCAGCCTCAGCGGATGCGTGCCCCGGTCAGGCGGGTAGTCGGCGCCCTCCTGCCAGCCGGCCTGAGTGAGGGCCGGTGTCAGGTTCTTGAAGCAGGGCATCTCCGGCTGCTGCCAGAGGAAGGACGCACCACTCGCCAGGTGCCGCCCCACAAGGTTGATGGCCGGCTGCTCATTGTAGATCGTGACGCCACCCGTGACCAGCCAGCCGCTGTCGACATGCGCCTGGATCGCCTGGGTGCTGTCGCGCCAGTCTGTCCCACCATCGCCGGCTTCCGAGGCGATCTGCAGCGCCGGACAGGTGAAGGAGGCCAGCACCTGGGCCAGCGTGCAGCGGTCCGACTCCGGTGCGTCAGCCCCGAAGATCAGGACCTGCAGGACATCCAGAGCCTGCGACGGAACCAGGGCTGCGACGAAGTTCAGGCCAGTCCCGTCAAGCCGCAACTCGCCACTCAGCACGGCGGTCAGTTCCGGTCCTGAGGCCAAGCGCTCCTGGGTGATCTTCACACCTGCGCCCAGCATCTCCGCCCACGCCTTGACCGCAGTCATGGCGCGCTCCTGGATGACTACCTTGTCCGTGCGCAGCAGGGGCCAGACTGCCACACCGTAGTGCACCGGCGTGTCCGGCGACCAGATCAGCACGCAGCCCTCATCCACTCCCACCGGCCATCCGCTGGGCGCCTGGATCGTGAAGCCCAGGCTGTCCTCGTATTTCACGAGCTCCGAGGGAACCCCGGCGTGCTCAACGACCGGCAGGGGTGCAGCGACCACCGGAGCAGGCACCGTCGGCTTCTCCGGCGTGGCAGCGATCCTCGGCGCGGGAGCTGCAGCCCCCAGCGGCGCCAGACTCAGCACTGCCTGATCGTAGTAGCCGGACTTCACCGCCGTCGTCTGATCCGGTGCGCAGAAGGTGCCCACCACAAAGTAGCGCCGGTCCATCCGATACGCGCTGAACAGGCCCACCTGGTTGCGACCGTCGGCGGTCTGCGCAGTGCCCAGGACCGACAGCGCCTCGGTCCCCTCCGGGGTGCGGAAGGGCTGCGCCGTCTGCCGCTTGTAGGACATGCGCACGCTGAGAATCTGCTCGTGAGCCGCAGCCGCAGCAGAAGCCGAAAGCCGCTCCGCCACCGGCTCCCAGGCGAGGACATCCAGCCAGGAGCCACCGTCGGGCGAGCCCACGGTCACACCCTTTCCCTCAACCGTCTTCAGCACCACCCATCCCGGCGGCGCCAGCAACTGCACCTTGAGAGAGGGTATCTGCAGCACCTGAGCCACTTGGCCCGTTCCCGGGTCTGCCGCGCACCTTGCCGGCAGAATCAGGGCGAAGGCAACTGCGAGGCACCACGCGAGCTTTTCTGTCCAGGGGTGTTGTCTCATGATGAAATCAGGCAGGGACAGTGAGTGTTGGAGCCGCCAGGTCGAGAAAGGCCTGCAGCATGATGCGCTTCTTGTCCAGCGGAACGCCGATGGCTGCCCCGTCTCCGTAGTCGCTCAGGACGAAGCCGCCCTGCGGTGTGGCCCAGTGCTCGAGCAGGAGGGCCGCCTCGGCCTGGATCTCCGCCGCGCTCTTCCAGGGCAGCGTCATTTGGATGTCGCACAGGCTCTCAAAGCAGATGCGTCCCCGGTACCGAGTCCCCATCTCGACGATGCCCAGATTCGTCGGCTGCTGCAGGTTCACCACCTCAAGCCCGCAGTCGATCCACTCCCCCACGATGTCATTGACGTGGCCGCAGGAGTGCATCCAGGCATGCATGCCGGCCTCATGGATCGCGTCGAACAGGCGGCGGTAGTAGGGCTTGAAGAACTCCCGGAACATGGGGATGCTCGTGAAGGGCGCCTGCTGAGTCCCCCAGTCGTCGGTCATTGCGAAGCCATGGATCTTCCCACGGAACCGTCGGCCGATCTCCTGGGCGATGCCGATTGGGAAGGCAATCACCCGCTCGGCCAGTTCGTGCACCTTCTCCGGATTCTCGTAGAGGTCGATGAACAGGTTCGTCATCCCGCGCAGGTAGTGCATTCGCTCGAAGAAGGTGAAGCCGCAGCCGACCATGACGTACTTGTCGCCCGCCTGCTCCAGCCGCGCCGGGATTGCCTCGAACCGGTGGTCGTCATGGGGGTCCGGCCAGTGAACCCCCTCCAGGGCGTCCAGCGAGTGCAGGTTGTGCCCAAGGGGCTGACCCATGTTCGAGATGCCCTCGGGCGGCAAGGTCCAGACCACACCCCACTCGTCCTCGCGGGGCTGCGAGGGCTGCCAACCAGCCGCCGCCTGCAGCCCAACCCCAAAGGTGTCGTCCAGGCCCAGCGAGGCGAACCTCACCGGAAGCCGCTCCGGTCCATCGAACTCCACTGCACGACGCACGATCTCATACGAAGTCATGCCGGTCTCCAGGACTCTCCGAAGGATGACTGCACCACACCTAGACGGCAGCAGCTTGCGCCTGCACGCGACTACTGAATCCCGTGCCAGTAGTCGATGCTCTTGCCACTGGGCGGGTAGCCCTCGGGCGGCCGACTCCCCACATACCACTTTGCATGCCCGTCGAGGAATCCCGCGTTGGCACCGTCATTGTGACGGAAGGAGGCCAGCACCACTCGCGCCATGCCGGCTACCTGCTCCCTGCCATCATAGAAGGTGATGGTCGCCGAGGCCGAGGGCACCTCCGCCAGGGCCCGAATCTGCCCCTGTGCTGCGGGCGGCATCATCGGGAGCCGGTAGGCGAAGAGCACGTTATTCCAACCATAGCTGTAGCGGCTCAGCCCGTAGCTTGTGAAGTCGATCGCCCCGGTCGAGTCACTGGGACAGCGCTCAATCTGCCGGTTCTTCGTGTACGGTCCCAGGAGCTCCATCAGCGCTGAGAGGTGCGACATGTCCGGACCGCCGATGGCGTAGGGCAAGACCTCGTCATAGTCCTGCGTGTACATCAGGACCGCTGTCCCCAGTTGCTTTATGTTGGACAGGCACGAGGATTGCCGTGCCTTCTCACGAGCTCGTGCGAACACGGGGAACAGGATGGCTGCCAGGATTGCGATGATGGCAATGACCACGAGCAACTCGATCAGCGTAAAGCCTCTGCGCATCGGCGGCCTCCAATCCCAGGAGAGGTGCAGCCTGGCACCATGATACCACCCGCCGAAAGTGCCGCCAAGAGGCACCCGACCGGAAAGACCAACTCCCTGCAGGCGCCCGGCACTCACAGCCTTTGGTTGCTGGAAGGCCGAGCGGCACCTCACCCTTGGCCATGAAGAGAGGACAGGCAACGGGAGGGTGCCGCACTCTCGAGGCACAGACGGGGACCGGCCAGCGCTAGTCGCCAACTGTGGTTTGGGCCACCCCTGGGCCCGTCTTGACGGGCCTCGGCACCCGTGATAAGGTCGCAATAGGAGGCCGGTGATCGCAGATGAGACGCCGACTGAGCAAGCGCAAGGTGCTCTCCTACCTGCTGTGCGTGCTGATCGCAGCGGGCGGCCTTGCCCTGGCTTTGCGGCTCAGCTTCCCACCGAATCCTGATGCTCGCCGGTTCATCGCCTCACCACCGGATCGCGAGTCCCCGCAACTCGAGGCCGACCGCAGCACGCTGCAAGTTAAATCCGGCAAGCAGACGACACGCTACCGCCTGTACCAGACCGATAAGGGGGTCGTCGCCCGCGAGGTCACCGACGAACAGGCCTCCGACAAGCGATAGATGCGCTCCAGTTCCCCTGGGCCCGTGCCGATCGTCCTTTCTCGACGCCTCCAAGACGCCATGCTATAATCCACTTCACCGCGGACCCTGCCATACTCACGACGCGAGTTGCCCGAAGGTGAGCTGCCATGAAGCTGGTCGTGATGAACGGGGAGATGGCAGGACTCGAGTTCATACTCTCGCCGGGAACTGCCGGGCTCGGCCGACGGTCCGACAACGATGTCTGTCTTCCCCTCGACCCCAAGATCTCACGTCGCCATGCCCTGATCACTTTGCGTGACGACCGGCTGACCCTGGAGGATCTCGGCAGTGCCAACGGCACCTTCCTGGGCCAGCGACGCCTCCACACCGCGACTTCGCTTCAGGCCGGCGACCGCTTCCGTCTCGGGCGTACCTGGCTGGAGGTCCGTCCTTTCTCTGTGCCCTCCGCGGAGAGCGATGCAGCGCGTCAGGTCGTCCTCGTCGATTCCGGCAGCGCCGCCGAGGGCGCTCCACCGGTTGCGGAGCGGTCCAAGGTGGTCTACTCCCTGGACGCCTCAGGGCCGCAGGTCCAGCCTGCGGACGGCGATGACCTCCAGCGGCGCCTGCAAGTGCTGCTGGACTTCGGGCAGGCCGTGGGCTCCCTGCTTGAGCTACCCCAACTCCTCTCGGAAGCCGGGGACCGGCTCATGGAGGTGCTGCCTGCCGAGCAGGTCTCCCTTCTACTCGTGGACGCGGAGTCGGGAGAGATTGTGCCACGGGTGGTCCGCAGCCGCTCAGGCGAGCTTCCCGCTCAGGAACTGCACATCAGCCGCAACATGGTTACCTGGGCACTGGATCAGCACCTGGCGCTGCTCACCACCGACGCCACCACTGATGAGAGGTTCCAGGCCGCCGACAGCGTACAGCACCTGCACATCCACTCGGCGATCTGCGCGCCGATGGTCTCCCACGGAACGGCCCTGGGCGCGATCTACCTGTATGCCGCCAGTGATAGCCACATCTTCACTCAGGCCGACCTGCATCTGGTAGCCGGGATCGCCTCCACGACAGCCGTCGCCATCGAGAACGCGCGACTCTACACCGACCTGCGCGGCGCCTACGACTCACTGCAGGCAGCGCAGGACCAACTCCTAAGGAGCGAGCGTGTCGCGACCATCGGCGTGCTGTCCGCCAGCATCGCCCACGACATGGCCAACATCGTCTCGCCCCTGCACCCGCTGATCGGGATGCTGCTGGACGGCAAGGAACTCAATGAGGTGGGCCGGGGTATCATCCGCCGCCAGACCGAGCGTCTCACGACCCTCGTTGAGCGGCTCCTGTCTTTCTCCCGCACGAAGCCGACGGAGCTGAAGCCTACCGACCTGCCGTCGGTCGTGGAGGCCGCCGTGTCCCTAGTGCGCACCGAGTTGGTCCACCGGTCCATCGATCTAGAACTCGACCTGGCCGAGGACCTGCCTCCGGTGGACGCCGACAGCGCCCAGATGGAGCGGGCGGTTCTCAACCTCATCATCAACGCGGCCGAAGCACTGGAGGGCCGCGAAGACGGATGGATCGCCGTCTCGGCCCGGATGGAGGACAATGAGGTCCTTCTCAGCGTCTCCGACAACGGTCCAGGAATTCCCGTCGAGGTGCAGCCGCGGCTGTTCGAGCCCTTCTTCACCACCAAATCCTCGGGGACCGGCCTCGGGCTGTACTCGACCCGCCGCATCGTCGAGGAGGAGCACCAGGGCACCCTTGAACTTGACAGCCGCGAGGGCGAGGGAACGACCCTTACGCTGCGACTGAATCCCAGCAAGGCGACTACTCCCGCAGAAGCCTGAGCCCGCTATCGCCATGCAGGAACTAAAGGGCCCTGGTCACCGCGGTGACCAGGGCCCTCTCGTCTGTGTAGCGGGTTGTCTCGGTGCTAGTGGGGCGCGTTCGTGTCCGGCATCGGGACCACCATGTTCTCCGAACCCATCGGCATACCCATGGCGCCCTGCTTGAGTTCCTCGACCTTCGCGGGCAAGCCCCTGAGGAACATGTCCCCAACCTTGTACACCTGGTCACTGTCGGAGGTCTGGCAGTAGTACTGGGTCTCAGGCCCCACCTGAAGGGTGTCACCGAACTTGAGCGTCACGGTCTTGCCGCTCTTCAGTCGTAGCGTCACTGCGGTCGAGGGAGCAGCCAGTCCTACCTGGCGCAGATCAGGCGCCTTGGCCAGGAACTCTATGGCTTCCATGTCGATCGCACTGCCCAGCAGGTCCTCGACCTTCATCTTGTCGGCCGGACCGGTCTGCGGCGACTGCAGCTTCCAGTCCTCGCCGGCCCGCATCACCGAGAAGCCGAGCCCTTCGCGACGCTCCACCTTCATCGACACCACATCTGCCGCCGCGATGCTGAGGACGTGCTTGTCGCGCAGCGCCATGAGGTCCTTGTTCAGGTCGTCGAACAGCGTGGTCTCGACCAGCAACACCTCCGGCCGGCCCTTGCGCATGGCGTAGACCAGATCCTTGTCCTCCATCGTGTCCCCATAGTCGGAGACCTTCACCTTCTGGCGCGTCTGGGCACCGACGAGAACCTCAATTGTCTTGCCGTCCTTGAGTTGCAGCTTGCATTGTGCCCGTGGCTTGTCCAGGCCATACGCCGCCAGGTTGTTCGGCTGGTCGCCGAAGCCCTTGGCCTCGACGTCGGCCACCTTACCGAAGGCCGAGGTGATGCTCCACTCGTCACCCTTGTATGACCCGGGCTGTGAGATCTGCCACACGGCCTTCTGTTTCTCCTGCCCCTGCTTCTCGAGGACGAAGGTACCCTTCTCGTTGATGAAGGTCACGCCGGTTACGTTGTCCTTCTCAAAGCGGGCCAGCTTCTTGTCGCGCAAGCTCGCAGGGTCCTTGTTCAGGTCAGTGCGGAAGGAGGAGGGGACGTAGTACACGCCCGGCAGGCCCGAGATGGTGGCGTAGATCTTGCTCCCGACCGGGGTGTCGGCGCCGAGCTTGATGGCGACCTTCTTCCCGGACTTGAGGGAGACCGTAACCTCCATCGTGGGACTGTCCAGGCCGAACTCCTTGATCAGCTTGACGTTCTTGCCGACGCCCGGCTTCATCTCCACGATGGCCTTGACCATCGTCTTCGCGCTCTCCGGATCTACCAGCCCCTTGATCGGCTCGGCGAGCCACCACTCCTCCTCATGCCGTTCGAGGCTCACGCGAGTGGTCTTGACGCCCGGCTGGGCGATCCCGGCTCCGACGGCATTCTCAGCTTCAGGTGTTCCGGTTGTGGGTGCGCCTTCAGCGTTCTCCGCTGCCGAGTTGTCGGCAGGCGTGGTGGGCGCGGTGGCCTCGTACTTGACCACCTCGATCTTGCTGACGTCCGCCTCGTTGGTGATGAGCTGGGAGAGCACCTCTTCCTTCTCAGGAACGCGTCCCCGCTCTTTGGTCATCACCCAGGCGAACAGCCCCACGAACACCACGAAGGCGGCGATGGTCCATCCGAACTTCCTCATCGGGCTTACCTCCTGCGCCGCCACCAGACCAGGCCTCCGGCAAAGACCACGAGGCCGGGGATGATGAACAGCGCCAGGATGGTGGCAATCGCCTTCTGAGCGCCGATCATGGTCAGGTATGGCGTCTGCTCTTCCTTGGGCGGGATGGAGATCAGCTTCTCGTTCTTGGTCAGCCAGGCCAGGCTCTTCAGCGACAGGGCCAGGTTCCCCTGGAGCTGATTGGTCATGATGAACCGATCGGTCAGGAACTCAGCGTCGGCAACCACGACGATGCGGGTACCGGGGCCTTCTTCCGGCGTCTGCTGCTGCATCATCTGGTCCTGAGGCTGCTGCTGCTTCTTGGACTCGTCGATCGCAGCCGCCAGGGTCAGCGGACCGGTCTCTTCACCGGCATCCTTGGTCCCATTCGCCTTGCCGGTGGCGTCTGCCTTATCCAGCCAGGCCTCGGCGCTGGTCTTCATCAGTTCCTGCGCCTTCTTGGTCGGCGGAGGTGGTGGCGCACCCGGGTAGCTGGCCGGTGGCTCGGCGCCCTCGTCGACCTTCAGCGCGCGAGCCAGCGGCAGCACAACCGGATCGAGGCGGGTCGTGATGTCGTGTGGCTCCGGCTTGATCACGGCCGGGAACTGCGGCTGCCCGGCATTGTGGTCGGCGCTCGGGTCCATGACCTGACCCTTGAGCGGTGTCACGCCACGCGACGCCAGGACCTCGGTGAAGTCGGGCGCCTGCGGACCGGTGCCAAGGGCGATGAACAGCTTCCCGCCCTGGTCTGCGTACTTCTTGATCGCTTCCATCTCGGCCGGCTTCAGCGGGGTCTGCGAACCGGCGATCACCAGCACGGCGCAGTCCTGTGGGACCCGCGGCTGCGGCTGGTTCAGCATCGTCAGTGTCGTGACCTCATACTGCTGGCTCTCCAGCGACCGCTTGATCATGTTCGTCGTGTCCTGACCGTAGTCGCTGGGGTCATACTCACCGTGGCCGGTCAGGAAGTAGACCTTCGGCTTCTGGCCGGTGGTCACGGCGAGGATCGCACTGGTGAGTCGCTCCTCCTCGGGCGCCATGACCTCTTCCTTGCGGTCGCCGCACTTGACGTAGACCACCGTGCCCTCGGTCTGGACGTTGTACTCGCGCACCTTGTCGACCTGTACCATCGGGTCGTAGAAGTCCAGCTTGATCTTCCGCGAGTGGGCGGCATATTCGCCCAGCCGGTCGCGCACCATTTCCTGCTGCGGGTCGTTCGCCGGCAGGAAGGCGGCCATCTGCACCTCTTGGTTGAGGCTCTTGAGCACCTTGACCGTCTGCTCCGACAGCGAGTACTGCTTGCTCGTAGTCGCGTCGTAGCGAGTATGGTGCCGGATGGCCATGACGTTGACCATCACCAGGATGCCGAACACGAGGATCGCAAAGGCGACCGTGTTCAAGCCGGAGATCGCACGCCGGCCGCTGAAGGCAGCGAGAATCGTGCGGAAGTTCACGACCACCGAATAGAGGACCATCACCCCACCGAGGATCACGAAGACCATCGGCCCAAGGCCAAAGGTCTTCACTACCCCCCACCAGATGAGGCCGATGATGAGCGCAAGCGTCCCGACCAGGGAGGCGATCATCGAGATGATCGAGGTTACCCCGGCCTGCTCGGGCTTAGCGAGACGCGGATCGGCAGCCGCCTTCCGAACACTCGGTTTGCTATCGAACTTCTCTTCGGGCATTAGCACCTTCACCTACCAGATGAAGTTGACTGTCAGGGATTGACGGCTCTCGGGGCGTGACGCCTCGGAGCCGTCTACGGCCCTACACCTGCCGCCGCATCTCCAGCACACGAGCCGTCATGAACAGGAAGAAGACTACCAGGCTCAGGAAGTACACTACGTTCTTTGAGTCCAGCAGGCCCTTCTCGAAGTCCGAGAATAGCTCGAACACCGAGATGTTCTTGCTGATTGTCGCCAGGATCGACTCCTGTCCACCAATCAGGTAGGACACCCACCCGATCAGCCACACGAACAGGAAGGCGCCCAGGCAGATCCCCGCGGAGGCCATCTGGCTTCGGGTGAGGCTGCTGGCGAAGAGCCCGATGGCCAGGAAGGCCGCACCTACCAGGAACAGACCCAGGTAGCCGACCAGCGCTCGACCCCACTCGAAGTCGCCCCACTTGTCCAGCATGATCGGGAAGGGCAGCGTGAGCACGAGCATGATCACGTACACGGCGAGGGTCCCCAGGTACTTGCCCAGGACGACTTCACGGTCGTTGAGCGGCTTGGTGAGCAGCAACTCGAGAGTGCCCGTAGCTTGCTCCTGCGCGAGCAGCGACATCGTGAGGAAGGGCGCTACCATGAGCGTCAGGAACACCATGCTGCCCAGCAGGCCACCCATCTCCGCTCGTGCCTGCGGCTGGTAGATCGAGAACGTGAAGATCAGGCCGGAGAAGAACAGAAAGAACGTGATGACCACGTAGGCCATCGGCGAGGCGAAGTAGGACTGGATCTCGCGCTGAGCAATGGTCAGAACGTTGCGCATGCTCAGGCCACGCCCCTTTCCTCGGTGGTCAACTGCCGGAAGACCTCTTCCAGCGACATCTCCATCGGTCGCAGCTCAAGCAGCCCCCAGCCCTTGCCGACCACGAACTCGGCAAGACTAGCTCGCAGGTCGGAGCCCAGGATCGTGTCAACCAGATAGGCCCCTTCGCCCTGATCGGAGGCAGCGCGCACCGAGGTGACCTGTGGAAGCGTCTTCACCAGTTGCGGAATCTGCGGGTCGTTCTTCTTGACCCGGATCAGTGTCGTTTCGGCGTCGCGGATCTGCGCCGTCAGTCGCTCCGGCGTATCCTCGGCGATGATCTTGCCCTGGTTGATGATGATGACCCGCTGGCAGGTCATCTGCGCTTCGGGCAGGATGTGCGTGGACAGCATGACCGTGTGCTTGCCGGCCAGTCCCCTGATGAGCTGTCGGACCTCGATGATCTGGTTCGGGTCAAGCCCCACGGTCGGCTCGTCCATGATCAGCACATCGGGGTTGTGGATGAGCGCCTGTGCGAGTCCGACGCGCTGGCGATACCCCAGGGATAGCGTGCCGATGATGGAGTCGCTTCGCTCCGTGAGGGCGCAAGAGTCCATCACCTCGTCGGTGCGCTCCAGCAAGTTCTTGCCGCGCAGTCCCTGCAGCTTCCCGGCGAAGCGCAGGTACTGGTAGACGCGCATCTCCGGATACAGGGAGGTGGTCTCCGGCATGTACCCGATGTGTCGCCGGGCGGCGATGGAGTTCTCGTACACGTCGATGCCGGCGATCTTGACCGTGCCCGAGGTCGCAGGCATGTAGCCGGTGATGATCCGCATCGCGGTGGTCTTACCGGCTCCGTTCGGCCCCAGGAAGGCGACGATCTCGCCCTCCTTGACGCTGAAGGAAACATCGGTGATGGCCGGGACCGGGCCGTAGTACTTGGTAAGCCCCTCCACGTCTATCATCGCAATACCTCCATGGTATTGAGTGGCCTTACGCAACACTGGGTGCTGAAGCTGTCGGGCGGCCTCACTGGTGGCCAGGGCACCCGGCCTCGGCAAGAAGCACCGACCACAGCTCCTCCACACGCCGGCTTGTGTCTTCAGGGCTCCCGGAGGTGTCCAGCACGTGATCGGCGGGTTCGTCGAACAACCCCATGCCGTCCTGCAGCGCCAGGCGCTTCTCCGCTTCGGCCTCAGAGACCCCATCCCGCGCGCAGATTCGGCGCAGGCATTCCTCCCGCGGCGCCCAGACACGGACCACACAGTCCGCAAGAGGCCGTGCCCCCATATGCGTCAGGATTGCGGCCTCCAGCACGGCGATCGTCGGTGGGTCGGGAATCCTGCGAAGGGCGTCGAGCTGCTCACGAAGCCACTGCACCATTGGCCCGTGGGTGATCTTCTCGAGCCGCCTGCGGGCATCGGCATCGGCGAAGATCAGAGCCGCCGTCGCCCGCCGGTCGAGCGTACCATCCTCTCGGAAGAGCTGAGCCCCCAACTGCTCCCTGACTTCGCTAAGTAAACGTTCGTCCTTCGCAAGCAGTTCCCGGGAGGCGTCGTCAGCGCGCAAAGTCTGAGCGCCCAGTCCCCGCAGCTTGTGCAGCACCGCGGATTTGCCCGAGCCCAGCGGGCCCGTCAGGCCAACAACATACATCGTAGAAAACCTGCTTTCCACCGGCCGAAGACCGGCCCCGTCCCTCCGCACGCCTCTGCGCCGGGCTCGGCCATCGTGGATTGCCAACCCGCGCGGCAAGTGGACCGCGCGGGCTGGTGGACCTACCTATCAAGGGAAGAGGAACCTGTAAGGGGACTACTGCTCCTCGCTCGGACCGGCCGCATCCTGGTCCTTGTCTTCGGGCGCCTCGGACTCCTCGGCAGTCTGCACCGAGGAAAGCAGCGCTCCGAAGCGGTCGCCCAGCGTCGTCCCGGCGCTCTCCTGCTTCTGCATGAACTCCCGGTACTCCGCCTTCTCCCGATCCTGCTCGGCCGCGACGAGGCTCAGCGACATGCGCCGGGCTTCCTTGCGGATCTCCATGATCTTGACGTCGACTTCCTGGTCCTTCTGGATGACGTCGGCGGGATCGGCAATCCGCTTCTCGCTGAGTTCGCGGATGGGGATGAAGCCCTCAATGCCGGCCTCAAGCAACTGCGCGAAGGCGCCGGTGCGGACCACACGGGTGATCCGGGCCTTGACGGTGCTCCCCGGCCGCAGCTTGGAGGCAGCTTCCTTCCACGGATCGGGCATGATCTGCCGCATGCTCAGGGAGATCCGCTCCCCACCTTCCTCGACCTCCAGGACGATGACGCGCACGCTGTCGCCGACCTTCACAGCCTCCGACGGGTGGCTGATCCGGGTCCAGGACATCTCGCTGACGTGCAGCAGGCCGTCAACGCCGCCGAGGTCCACAAAGGCGCCGTAGTTGGTGATGTTGCGCACCTTGCCCTCGCAAACGGTGCCGACCTCGAGGTGCTCCAGGGTCTCGGCCTTCCGCCGCTCGCGCTCCTCCTCCACCAACTCGCGGTGCGAAAGGACAGCCTTCTTGCTTGCCCGGTCGGCCTCGAGCACCTTCAGCCGCAGGCTGCGACCGACGAAGCGCTCCAGGTTGCGCAGGTTCCGGGTCCCAACGTGCGACGCGGGGACGAAGCCCGGCACGCCCACATCGACCCGCAGGCCACCCTTCACGCGATCCACTACCATGGCCTGAACGGTGCCGTGCACCTTGGCCAGCTCCTCCAGCTCGTTCCACACACGCTCATAGTCCGCGCGCTTCTTGGACAGGCGCATTCGGTCGTGCTCGTTGTCGATGCGGACGATGGCGACTTCGATCTTGTCGTCGATCTTGGGCAGTTCCTCGGCCGAGGCGAACTCCGACCTGGGTACGAAGCCTTCCATCTTGGCGCCCACGTCGACGATGATGCCCCTGTCGTCCACGGAGACGACGATGCCCTCGCGGATCTCGCCCTCCTTGACATCCAGTTGGGTGACGTCGGCGGTCTCAGCCCAGTTGGCCATGATGTCGTCTTCGCCACGGTCTTCCTGCTCGTCGTCAACGTCACCGACGGAGAGCTCCGCCGAGGTGTCTTCGGGTTTCTGGGTCTTCTCGTCATCTTGGCCAGCATCAAAACCCATGTCAGTCGGCTCCCTTCAGCAATGCCTGGTCGTTGAACACCCGCTACGTCCGGTGGTTTCCTCGGGAGCTTCGCGGCTCCCGTGCGTTGCCGTGCCAATCCTGATCCGTGCGTCACCGCCCTGGCTCAGTCTGCGACCAGCGCTTCGAGCCGCTGTCGCCGACTCGTCCGGACGGCAGACTAGACCTCCGTCATGTCGCGCCAGTTCTGTCCCACCTTCACGTCAACGTCTAGAGGGACCTCCAGATCGACGGCGCCCGACATCACCTCCCGCATCAGCGCCACCGCCGGCTCAACCTCCTGCCGGGGCAGCTCGAACACCAACTCA
This sequence comes from Armatimonadia bacterium, assembly GCA_039679385.1. Taxonomy (NCBI): domain Bacteria; kingdom Bacillati; phylum Armatimonadota; class Armatimonadia; species Armatimonadia bacterium. Next base: position 16,569 of record JBDKVB010000146.1, read on the forward strand.
TCATGGACCTGAAGCAGCATTCGGCTGTGCGGCGCCACCTGGGGAAGGCGCTCCGCAAGCCGCACCATGGCAATCTTGATGATGTCGGCCGCCGTGCCCTGCAGCGGGGCGTTCGCGGCAGCCCGTTCAGCATAGGCCCTTCCCCGAGCATCGCTGGACCGCAGCTCAGGCAGTGGTCGACGACGCCCGCACAGGGTCGTGACGTAGCCGTCCTGCCGACCGCGCTCCACCACTCCCGTCATGTAGTCCTTCACCCGTGGCAGGTGCTCGAAGTAGTGGTCGATGAACCGCTGGGCCTCGGGGCGCTTGATCCCCAACTGCTTGGCCAGCGCCGTGGCCCCCATCCCGTAGATGACCGCGTAGTTCACCGTCTTCGCCACACGCCGCATCTCCGGGGTCACCTGCTCGACCGGGACGTCGAAGATCCGCGAGGCGGTTCGGCGGTGGACATCCTCACCCGCTGCAAAGGACGACAGCAGGCTCTCGTCGCCTGACATGTGAGCCAGAATCCGCAGCTCAATCTGCGAGTAGTCTGCGGACACGAGCACATGGTCGTCGCCGGCGGCTACGAAGCACGAACGGATCTCGCGACCCCAGTCGGTTCGGACCGGGATGTTCTGCAGATTCGGGTTGCGGCTGGAGAGGCGCCCGGTTGCGGCCACCGTCTGCTCGAAGGTGGTCCGTACGCGACCATCCTCCGGCGACACCAGCCGCACGAGCGAGTCGACGTAGGTCGACTTCAGCTTCGTGAACTCGCGGTACTGCAGGATCAGCGCGACGATCTCGTGGTCCGGCGCCAGCTCTTCGAGCACGTCCGCGTTGGTCGACCAGCCCGTCTTCGTCTTGCGGCCCTTGGGCAGGTGCAGCTTCTCGAACAGGATGCCCGCAATCTGCTTGGGCGAGTCGAGGTTGAACTCCTCACCGGCGAGTTGGTAGATGCGCTGCGAGGTGGCGAGCATGAGTCCGGACAGCTTGTCACCGGTCTCGTCGAGGCGCTCCACGTCGACGGCGATCCCGGCCAGCTCCATGTCGCGCAGAACCTCGGCGAGGGGCAGCTCAACGTGCTCGAACAGGTCGCGCTCGCCGATCTCCTCCAGTTCGCGCTCCAGGGGCTGCCGCAGTCGCAGGACCGCTCGTGCCGCTACTGCTGCCTGGGTCCACGAAGCCGGAGTCCCGCTGCCGCTTCCGAGCCCTTCGACGCCAGAGGGCAGCGTCTCTCCGAAGTGTTGTGCCAGCAGCGCCTTCAGCCCGCGGTCGCCACGGTGTGGCGCAATCAGATAGGCGGCAAGATCGGTATCGAAGCCAAAGCCCCGCACGGGTACGCCGACGCCCTCCAGCGCCCGGGCGGTACCCTTGAGGTCTGCGCCGGCTTTGCGCACCGTCGGGTCGGCCAGCAGCTCACCGAGGCACTGCGGGAGCGCTCGTTCCTCGGCCTCAGCGAACAGGCCACCGGTGATCTCCGCCTCCTGCAGCGGAACGACCGCGACCTGAGCCTCACTCGCAGCGAGGGCAAGCGCTACTGGATGCTCACCCTCCAGGGCAAGGGCTATCCCGACCAAGGGCGCCTGCCGGAGCTTCCCACACAGCTCTGCGACAGCCTCATCGCCGTGCACCGTCGCAAAGCCGGCGTCTGGAGCCTCCTCCGCCGGGAGACGCTCCACCAGAGACAGGAACCCGAGCTCCGCCAGCAGCCTGCACAGACGCTTCGTGTCCAGGCCCGGCCAGGTGCGGTCGAGTAGGTCGCCGTCGACAGGTGCATCCGTGGCGATCGTCGCAAGCGTCTTGCTCAGGCGAGCGACTTCCTCATGCTCCCGGAGACGCTCGCGCAGCTTCTCGCTGCCGACCTCTTCAAGCCGGGAGTACATCTCTTCCACGGTGCCGAACTGCTGGAGCAGGTCGCGAGCCGTCTTGGGGCCGACCTTCGGTATGCCGGGGATGTTGTCGCTGGAGTCCCCGGCCAGGCCCTTGAGGTCGATGATCTGCGCCGGACTCACGCCGTACTCCTCGTGCACCGCCGCATCATCGTAGGTCTTCGTCTGGCTCATGCCCTTGATCGGTGCGAGGAGCTCCACCCCGGGTCGGACCAACTGCACTTCATCCCGGTCGCCGCTGACGATGAGCACCTCATCGCCACGTTCCGCAGCGCGGTGGCTGAGGGCGCCGATGATGTCGTCGGCCTCCCAGCCGGGAAGGTCGGTGATCGCGAGACCCATGGCTTCGGATAGCTCATGGATAAGGGGGAACTGCGAGCCGAGCTCCGGATCCATCTCCGGACGGTGTGCCTTGTACTCGGGAAACTGCTCGTGTCGGAAGGTGGGCCCGGGCGCGTCCATGCACAGAATCGCGACCCCTGGCTGCTCGTTTTCCAGCAGCAGCAGGATCATCTGTACAAAGCCGTACGCCGCGTTTGTTGGCTGCCCGGTTGCAGTGGATAACGGGGGAAGGGCGTGATAAGCGCGGTGGATCAGGCTGTTTCCGTCGATAAGAACCGTTCGCGAGGCCACTTGGATGTTCCTGAGCGCGCCGGCAGGTGGCATAGGACGACGGGCCGCCGGTGCGCTATGTTTGACAACTCGTTGGGAAGCGACACGCCCATGCCCAATCGCATGACGGCGCTCAGTTCAGAATTCCAGCAGACCCCCTGGACAGCGCCATCTGGGCCCCAAGACATAACGTCCTTTTGCCCTGCCCCGCGGTCTCGTCGCTGCACGGGACAGGGCAACTCAACTCGCTACTTCGCCACGACCGCCTGGTTCTCCTGCGCCAGGAGCCACAGACCGGTGCCGATTGTCGGGTCAGGCATCCCGGGCAGCACTCGCGCCGGTCGCAGGGACGACAACTCGCTTAGCCAGCCATACAGACCCTTGGTCCGCCCCATTTCCTTCAGGACCGGCTCGCCCTTGATCTTCCCCTGCCGGGCCGCCTCCTCGACAGCATCCTGGAAGTTGCCCAGCTTGTCCACCAGGCCCACACGTAGTGCCTGACTGCCGGTGTAGACACGGCCGTCGGCGAGCTTCTTGACCTGGTCTACCTTCATGTTCCGACCCTTGGCGACGTCGTTGACGAACTGGTCGTAGACCTCGGTGATCATCGCCTTGACCATCTCGCGCTCGTCGTCGCGCATGGACCGGAAGGGGCTCATAGTGTCTTTGTACGGACCGGAGGTCACGGTCTCGTCCTTGACGCCATACTTGGCGGCCAGGCCGGACCAGTTCACCGACTGCATGATGACGCCGATGCTCCCGGTCATTGTGGCCGGGCTCGCCATGATCGTGTTGGCCGCGGAGGCGATGTAGTAGCCTCCTGAGGCCGCGACGTCACCCATCGACACGATGACTGGCTTCTTCTTCGCTCTGAGCTTCATGACCTCTTCATGGATGCTCTGCGAAGCCGCTGCACTCCCGCCGGGGCTGTTGATCCGCAGCAGCACGGCTTTCACCGAGCGGTCCTTGCCGGCCTGCCGAATCTGCGCATTGACCTGCCGGGCCGAGAAGGGTGCTGCACCGAAGAGGCTGCCGCCGTCTTCGCCCTCCTGAATCATGCCGGTGATGGCGATCACCGCGATGCGGTCACCAGCGGCCATGGAAGTCGCAAGGTCCGAGCTGCTGGGCCCCACCATCACCATGACGACGGCGCCGACCAGACCGATCACTACCACCAGCCCCAGGCAGACGATCAGAGCGATCACGCAGCCGTGCATCCCTCGCCGGGGAGGCTGGGCAGCAGGTGGTGGCTGATACGGCGCCTGGCCAACCGGCGGCACATATCTGGGTGGTGGAGGCGCCGGCGGTGTGGTCGCGGACACCGGCGGAACCGGCGGCGCAGGAGCAGGTGCCGGCGTCTCCGCCGGTGGTGTCGGTGGGGCTGCCTGCGGTGTTGCTTGTTCGGCGGAAGGACCCTCTTGTGGCTGCTGTGGAGCGTTCTCAAAACCGTCTGAGGCCATGCTTATCACCGGCCCTGGAATGGGGCAACCAGCCTTGACAGGAGCTGGCGCCAACCGTATACTCCGAACACTTGCCGAGGTGGCGGAACTGGCAGACGCACCGGACTCAAAATCCGGCGAGGCTCAACCCCTCGTGCGGGTTCGACTCCCGCCCTCGGCACCAAACCCCTTTTCCGCAGCTATGGTTCCCGGTGAAGCTTGGAACCACAGCATCCCCTCTTGTGTAGGCCATCATTCTACCAGAATCCAGTCCGGCAAGCTATACCGCGCCACAATCCCTCGCAGTATCGTGCCTGCGGAGCGGCGGGAGGAGTCTCAGCAGGGGCTACAGGCTGCGGAGCAAGGCTACCTCGTCGGCGGCTTTTGCCCGCGCAGCCTTCTCACGAGTTCGGCAAGCTGTTCAGGCACATAGTGCGCCTCCCGGACCTGGGAGTTCTTGGCGGGGGCCTCCGCCAGCCTGCCGACCAGATCAGGAGGCAGCGCGTCCAGCTTGGTCAGCAGTCTCATCAGCTCCTTGGCGTGTGCGAAGCTCGCGGCCTGCTCGAAGCGGGCCACCAGTGCCTCTCGCATCCGGCCCCTTGTGCCCTCGACCCTGTAGAGCAGAGCGTTCAGTAGGTTCTGGCTGAGATCAGCGGGGCTGCGCCCAGATCCTCGTATGGCCTGAATGTAGCCGATGAAGCCATAGGGGTCGCAGCCTATGCTAACCGGGATCACCGGCACAGCGCGTCCAACGGCCGCCCCAATCTCCTGGTCGGTCCAACTGCTGCTATGGAAGTCGGCGGTGAGAAGGGCCACGAGGGCGTCCATGCTGAGTAGTGCGCGTGTGATCTCGGACTGCCACTCGGCAGTCGGCTCGATATCCTCGTGAGCAACGAAGCACGAGATTCCGTAGTCCAGGCAGTTCTCCTTCATCCTCGATGCAAGCGCTTTGTCCTCGGCCCTGTGGCTTATGAATAGCCGCAGGTAGTCAGTGCCCCCCCAGAGGTCAGCGTTCTGCTCTCGGACGGGAGTGGGCACTGGGCCATCCGATCCACGTTCGCTGTCGACAGCAACGAGGACATGCCTCACGTACTCGCCGGGAACGCGAACCACACGGTCCAGCTCATCACGAAGGCTGTGCTCAAGGGCCTCCAGGTTATCTAGGTCTATGTGATCGTATACGTTCTGGGGCACAGAGAACGTGATCGTGTACTCTGTGCTGTCCCCCGCCAGTTCGTCCGACTCCTCAAACGCCTCGATACCTGGTCTGCCATGCTTGAGAACAAGGCCCTCAAGTACCTTGCCGTTGCTCGCGCACCCGTCAGCTAGCCTTGGTATCAGGTACCTCAGCTGCCCAGGGACTCTGTGCTCTGACATCTCCAAAGGTGGTGTCACCCCCACGGCTGTTCCTCACGGTCAGAAGCGCATCGCTTCTGCGGGAGTGCACCCTTCGCTTTCCGCCGCTGTGCAACCTTCGCCACCCATTGGCCAACTGTAACCCTGCAACCATACCAGCAACTGACGTGGTGATGCCTCAACACCGCACCCAGCAGCCCGGCTTCTCGCTACACCAGCCCATCCGTGCGGAGTTGGTAGTAGGCCAGCTCTCCCGCGAAGAACTGCGAGGTGTGTAGCGTGCGGTAGTCGTAGTGCCGCAGGGCGCGGAGGATCGCCGGGACCAAGGGCTCGACAACACCCCGGTCCGGGCACAGCGAGACCACCCAGGCGGCGAAGAGCGGCTCGCGAACCAGGGAGGACTCGTAGGGACGCCGCGGGGACGCCTGCGCGAACAACCGCAGCTGGTCTTCCGCCAGCGCGACCGCCTCCGCCACACTGTTCTGCGGCCGCCACAGACGGCTCATCACTCGCCAGTCCTCGCAGGGGCCCATCTCGGCCTTGTTGTCATACTTCAGGGCCGTCGCCAGACTCTTCGACGCCAGGTCGGCACTGCGTCGCAGGCCGTCCAGATACCGATCGCGGAGAGCCGGCTCCGTCTCGATCTCCCAGAGCTGCCGCAGGGCCAGCACTGAGCAGGACCCCGTCCACGACTGCGGCGTCGGCTGCTCGAAGACCATTCCCTCCGCACAGAGCTCCAGCCGCGTCTTCCCGCTGTTGAGGCTCTGCTGCTGCGCTGCCTGCCGATAGCGCTCCTCCCAGGGACCCTCGCCGGTGAGCAGGCCCAGCATCTTCAGGAAAAGCAGCAGACGCGGGGCACCCTCGAAGTGCGTCCGGCCGAAGTCGCCCCGATAGTCGAAGGGGGGCCGGTCACAGGGAACACGCCAGCCGCTGTCGGCCAGGACCTGCAGCACCTCGGTGACCTTCGCTCTGATCTCATCACGCTCGGAGCTGGTCGGGAGGTCGCTGTGCAGGTAGCTCCAGAGCCCGCAGATCCACGGTGAGGTCTGGTCGTTCGAGCCAAGGGCGTAGTGGGTGCTGCCGTCGTCTGATAGGCCACGGGCGATGAACCCCGGCCGCTCTCCCACCGAGGCCAGCTTCGTCAACCCGCCCGCGATCTTGCGGGCCTTCTGGCTGTCCTTCTCCCTGCGGGTTCGTGCCGCTCGCTGTACCGCCCCGGTCAGGTACAGGCCGCCGAACATCGCGCCATCCTCGTTCGGGCAGCCCCAGGACAGACCGTTGGGGTTACTCGCCAGGCACTCCTCGGCAGTGGGCAGCGAGACCTCGCCACTGAGGCCCGCGCCATCCAGGATGAACTGGTCGCGGTCGATGAACCGCCGCCACAGTTCGGCGTGGGCATGCTCCACAGCCTGCTCAACGGGGGATTCTTCAGGTCGTGCCGAGGGCCTGACGCCACTCTCGGGCGCAGATCCAGAGACCATCTCACATCGCCTCCCAGGGTACCTGCCGACAGGGCGAAGCGCACTCTATCGGTTCCAGGTACGGGTGCGGTCCGAGACCCTCTTCCCTGTGTCGCCGGCGGTAACCTCTATATGCTGACTGGGGGCGTCCCCCTCGCCAGAACCACACCAGCACGGCCGTGGGAGGCCGTGCTGGTGTAGGGTCCGTCTCTGATTCTCGGGGCACTGCTTGTGGGGCTAGGCGTTGTACGGGTACAGCGACTCCTTGTAGATCCGCGCAACCGTCTTGCGGTCCGCAGGGATCGGGGCCATCGCCAGCAGCCCGTCCAGAGACGGAGTCTTCATCGCCAGCTCCGTCAACCGCTCCAGGTCATCCTCCGCGTAACCCTCGTCGGACAGTTTGCTTGTCACTCCCAGCGTGAACAGCCAGTGCTCCACTCCCTTCGCCACACGCTCAGCCTCCGCAGGAAGCGCCTTGAGGTCCGGTACGATCGGCGACAGCACGTAGGCCAGGACCTCCGGCACCGCCGGGTAGATCGCTTTCACGACCGACGGCAGCAACATGGCCAGGCCCAGGCCGTGAGACAGGTCAGGCTTCACAGCGCTCAGCGGGTGCTCCAGGGCGTGGGTGAAGTGCAGCAGGCCATTGTCGAAGGAGATCCCGGCGATCAGTGAGGCGTACATCAGGTAATACCGGGCCGTCAGGTTGTCTGGATGGTTGAGTGCCTCCGGCAGGTACCGGGCCACCAGTCGGACCGTCTCCATCGCCAGGAGAGCCGTATAGGGGCTCGCCACCTTGGTCGTGCTCGCCTCGATCACGTGGTTGACCGCGTCGATGGACACAAACCGCGTCTGCCGCGGTGAGAGGCCGACGGTGAACTGCGGGTCATCGATCGCATAGAGCGGATACAGGCAATCGTAGGCGATCGCCGGCTTGTAGTCCTTCTCCGGAATGGTGACTACTGCGAACCGGTCCACCTCGGTGCCGGTGCCGTGGGTGAGGTTTATGGCCACGATCGGGACCGCTTCCTCCGGCGCGAACTGCAGCTCGTACAGCTCGCCGGCGTTGCGGTCCGGGTACTTGAGCAGCGCCGCTACGCTCTTGCCGGCGTCGATGGGGCTTCCGCCACCAATGGCGACCACAGCCTGGGCACCGAACTTCTTGCCAATCTCCGTCGCTGCATCTACCTCGTGAACGGTCGGATTGGGCGTGACCTGGTCATAGAGCGCGTATTCCAGACCCGCTGCCTTGAGGGCCGGCTCCACGTGGTCCCATACGCCGGTCCGCTTGTACGACCCGCGCCCGGTCACGACGAGCACCTTGTTGACGCCCTTGCCCTTCAGCTCCTGGGCGATGTCCTTGATCTTGTCGATCGCGCCCACACCGAGGTAGGCGAGCGTCCGCGCCCGGATCTCACGCACTTCGTTGATCGGAATCTTGGTCTCCCACATCTTGAGGGCCTCCTTGGACGCCCAATACAGCCTCGCGTCCTATATCTCAGACTGCTTCGAGTTTCTCGGCAGTCTCAATCGCTCTTTCCTTCTCTATTATACTCAGTATACTGACTATGTCAAACACAAATCGCGGCTTTTCTCTCGAATCACCCCGCGGCTGCATGCGCCGGCTATCACCAGGCCAAGATTCGGTGTCACGACGCAGACTCCTGGAGAGGACCACCCGTGGGAGGTGCCAGCGTGATCGGGGGAGCTGTGACACTGGGAGACGGACCGTGAGGGGATGCACAGACGAAACGCGCCCGGCAAGGTCGCCGGGCGCGTCGAAGTGGTTGGTTGGGTCTGGCACGGAACTAGAGGCGCGGGTCCCCCATGTGGCGGAAGCGCTGGTAGCGGCGCTCCATCAACTGCTCCGGGGTGAGTTCTTTCACACTATCGAAGGCGGCGCTCAGCGAAGCCCGCAACAGGGATGCCGCCGCAGCCTCATTCATGTGGGCGCCGCCGGGCGGCTCGGGAACGACCGCGTCGACGATCCCCAACTCCAGGGCATCCTTGGCCGTCAGTCGCAGAGCCTCAGCAGCCTCCACCTTGCGCTCCGGACTCCGCCACAGGATCGCCGCGCAGGACTCCGGCGCGATAACCGAGTACCACGCGTTCTCCTGCATCAGCACAACGTCGCCGACGCCGATGCCGATGGCGCCGCCGCTTCCTCCCTCGCCAATCACAACGCTGACGATGGGAACCGGAAGTCCGAACATGTCGCGCTGGTTGGAGGCGATGGCCTCGCTGATTCCGCGTGCCTCGGACTCTTCCAGGCAGTCGGCACCCTTGGTGTCGATGAGGGTGAGGATCGGGTGCCCGAGTTTGGCCGCCAGTTGCATGATCCGCATTGCCTTGCGGTAGCCCTCGGGCCGAGCGCTCCCGAAGTTGCGCTGAAGCCTCTCGGCGGAGGTCCGCCCCTTCTGCTGGGCAATGACGGCAATCGGCTGGCCCTGGAAGTGGCCCAGACCCGCCACGATAGCTCCGTCATCCCCGTAGCGTCGGTCGCCGTGAAGCTCGACGAAGCCGTCGATGAAGGCTTCGATGTAGTCCAGCGCCAGCGGGCGCGCCGGGTTTCGTGCCAACTCAACGCGCTCCCAGGGCGACAGCTCGTGCTGGGGAAGCCCCGCCTTGGCCGCTATGCCCGGCTCCACATCCTCGGCGAGGCGCAACTGCGCCGGACCGGTCTCGACGTAGCCTTCCTGACTCTTGTCTGCACCCACAGCCCACTGCAGAATCCGCGCCAGCGTGTCCTTGAACTGCGGCCGCGGGACTAGAAGATCCAGCATTCCGTGCTCATACTGGAACTCGGCGGTCTGGACACCCGGCGCCATCTTGATGTTGGTGACCTCAATCACGCGCGGGCCGCCGAAGCCCATAGCCGCCTGGGGCTCGGCCAGGACAATATCGCCCAGGAAGGCATAGCTGGCAGTGACGCCACCGTAGGTCGGGTGCGTCAGCACACTGATATACGGCAGACCTGCCTCGGCGAGCTTGCCGCAGGCGCCTGCCGTCTTGGCCATCTGCATCAGGGAGACGAGGCTCTCCTGCATCCTCGCGCCACCCGAGGCGCTGAAGATGATGACCGGAAGCCGCTCGTCGACCGCACGCTCCATGAGGCGGGCGACCTTCTCTCCCACTCCCCAGCCCATACTTCCGCCGATGAACTTCAGGTCCATGATGCCCAGGCCGACGGGGATGCCCTTGATCTCCGCACGCCCGGTGATGATCGCCTCAGACATACCCGTCTTCTTGCGGGCGGCTTCCAGCTTTGCTGCATACTCGGGGAAGTGCAAGGGGTCGTGGATGGGCAGGTCGACGTCCCACTCACGGAAACTTCCCTCGTCGGCCGTCAACTCCAGCCTCTGCCACACGCTCAGACCGAAATGGTAGTCGCAGCGGCCGCACACCCAGGCGTTTTTCTCCAGCTCCTTGGTGTAGAGGAGCTGATGACAGCCGGGGCATTCCTCCCACAGGTCGGCTACCTGCACGGGCTGATCATCATGGCGGGCCGGGTCTGCAGACATTGTTCGCTCCATGCGGGCAAGGACGGGCGGCCGTCGGTCGGGGATCGGCCCTGTGCTGTGGATAGAGACCGTACGAATCACTAAGCGCTCGCCCGTATTCGGCCATCCTACCTCCGAACACGTCCAAGGGCTGGTGCGGATCTCTCTGCTGCAGAAGTCGGGAGGAGCGAAGCTTCCTCCCCCACCCGTTTCGTGTTGCCCACTATTATGCTAAGATACTGCTCATCGCACAACCCTGTCTACGCCGCACGCCCGGAGGCCCAGGCATGGCACTCAACGACCTGCGCAAACAGATTGACGATATCGACAGCGAGATAGTACGGCTCCTGGGCGAACGTTTCCGTGTTGTTGCGCAGGTTCGCGAGGAAAAGGCCCAGTCCGACGCCCCGATCTACGATCCTGCCCGGGAGGCCATGTTGCTCCGTCGCATCTGCGAGATGCGCGCCGACCCCTTGCCGATACCGGCCCTGCGCGCGATCTACCAGGAAATCCTGTCGGCCAGCCGAGCCTTCCAGGCGCTCAAGGTCGCCTACCTGGGGCCCCCTCTGACCAACAGCTACCTTGCTGCCCTGAAGCAGTTCGGCACCTCAGCGTACCTCGTACCATGCCGGACTGTCGAGGACATTTTTGACGTGACGGAACGTGGCGAGGCGCATGTAGGCATCGTTCCCATCGAGAACTCGGTCAATGGCATCGTCGCCGAGACCTGCGATTGCCTGGTGGAAACGCCCCTGCGTGTCTGCCTGGAGACCTACGTTCCCATCCACCATGCGCTGCTGTCCAAGTGCCGTCTCGAGGACGTCAAGATCGTCTTCTCGCATCCGCAGGTCTTCGCGCAGTCCAGGGAATGGCTGCGCGACAACCTGCCAAACGTCGAGCAAGTCGCCAGCTCAAGCACCGCAGCAGCGGCCCGGCAGGCTTCACGCGAGGAGTACGCTGCAGCGATTGCCCCTTCCATTTCCGCCGAGCCCTACGCGCTCAACATCCTGGCCGAGAACATCGAGGACCGCCCGGACAACCGCACACGCTTCTTCGTGGTCGGCCAGTCGGATTCGTCGCCCTCGGGTCGTGACAAGACCTCCATCGTCTTCGCTGCCTCGCACCGGCCGGGCTCACTGCACGACGCTCTCAGTCCTCTGGACCGGCATGGCATCAACATGACCCTGATCCAGTCACGACCCGCGCATGCACAACTGTGGGAGTACGTCTTCTTCGTCGACTTCCTGGGCCACGTGTCGGATCCCGAGATCACTCAGGCCCTGGACGACCTGCGCCAGAGCTGCCTCAACCTCAAGGTGCTGGGCAGCTACCCGGCCGCGGAGTAGCAGCTCCTCCGAACCTCAGGCATGCGACAGACCGTTGCGGAGTTGCGCCGCCTTCTCGAAGGCGGCCCTCCCCTGGTCGGTGCCACGGAAGTCGCGAATCTGCTCGATGCGCTCTCGCAAGTCCGGCCGGGTGCCGATGAAGGAGCCGATGCGGTAGTGCCGCTCGAGCTGCGGGCCGTCCGCTGACAGGTCAGTGGCCCCCTGCAGATACGTCTCCAGGTCTTCCTGACTGATGTCAGCCTGCGGATCGCGGGCGATGGCCTGCTTGAGCAGCGCCAGGTTGAGCGTCACCTCACCCACGACCAGCACAGCCGCACGATCCCCGGTGTAGTCCACGAGGTCGGTCCAGCCACGCATGAACATGGACATCAGCCACAGCGGCAAGAGGCCGATCCTCACCCCGAGGCTGGTGTTCTGGATCCAGGTGATGGCGATCCATACCCGCACGTCGTGGGCCGATAGGAGGCCGATCTCGCGAGCCACCAGCCCGAGGAACTGCTCCTGCGTCAGGGCATCCTGCAGCGGGCGACTGGCGATGATCGATCCCTGCCTGCCGGGGATGCTGAAGATGTAGGCCGCATCGTCATGGACGATGTACAGATCGGGCGGCTTGCGTAGCCCGAGGAACTGGGAGCACTGGGTGACAAGGGTGTACAGCTCACCGTGGGTGCCGGGCATTACGCGAGCCTGCCGACCGGCCTTCTTGAGCTGTTCCTGTCTGGGCTTGGCGGAGAAGTAGTTCGCCAGGAAGACGGCGGCAAGGGGCCAAAGGAACAGGTACGCGAACCGCGGGTCGGGCAGTCCCGACGCCTGGCGCTTGAAGATCAGGAACATCGCCACGACCCAGACAAACAGAATGAAGATGCTCGCCACGGCGGTCCAGTAGACGCCTGTCTCGCCAGGGAAGCGGTAGTCTGCCGGCGTGATCTCGACCTTGGTTCGGCGCGAGGTGGCCTTCGACTTGCGGGCCACTAGACTTCACCACTTTCTTGTCCGGTCTTCACGATTCGCAGACGTTCCACGTGCTGTTCCGTCCCCTGTTCGACAATGAGCTCCACTGGCCCTTCCCTCACACTCTCACCCACTTGCGGAATTCGTCCCATTCGCCCGGCTACAAGGCCGCCGACCGTCTCATACTCGTCCTCAGGCAACTCCAGACCGAGCCGCTCATTGGCCTCGGCGATGCGTGTGTTCCCGTCCACCAGGGCCTCGGTTTCCGAGACCGCGAAGATGTCGTCCTCCGTTGCATCGTGCTCGTCCTCAATGTCGCCTACGAGTTCCTCGAGGATGTCCTCGATCGTCACCAGGCCCTCGGTGCCGCCGAACTCATCCAGCACGATCGCGATGTGTACCTGTCGGTCCCTCAGTTCTCTGAACAGCTCATCGACTTTCTTGGTTTCTGGTACGTAGACCGGCTGACGGGCGAGGCAGGCCACGTCGCCCTCGTGATGACCATCCCGCAACTCGTGCAAGAGGTCCGCCACGTAGAGGATGCCCGTGATCCGATCAATGGAATCCTCGTAGACAGGGATCCGCGAGTGTCCACTCTCCACGGCAACCCCGACGACTTCCTGGATGGTCGCGTCCCTGGGTACGGCTACGATGTCTACGCGAGGCACCATGATGGCCCGGGCGACGGTGTCCTGAAGCTCGATGACACTGTCGAGCATCTCCCCCTCTTCGCGCTCCACAACCCCTTCTTCCTCGCCAATGTCCGCCGCTGCCTGAATCTCTGCCGCGGTCACGAAGTGCGTTCGGCGGGCGGTCGTCGCATCTCCCGGCCTCACAAAGAGGTGGCTGACACCGGTGATGAGCCGCACGAAGGGCCTGGTCACTACGGTAAGCCTGGCGACCGTCGGGCCGACCCACAGCGCCGTCTTCACCGGTGCCAGCGATCCCCAGGTTTTCGGGGTGAGCTCGGCAAAGACCAGGATCGACGCGATCAGACCGACGTGCCATAGCTCAGCCGGCAACGACTCAGTGTTGCCGAGGGTGTGCCGGAGGAGAACCGTGGCCATGGTTGCGACCACGATGACCGAGGTGTTGACGCCCACGATGACAGCGCTCAGGTACTCCTGCCCGGCACGAAGCTGCTGCACGATCCGGGCACGCCGATTGCCCTGTTCCACGAGGCGCCGCAAGGTGATGTCGTTGATCGCCAGCAGGGAAGCCTCCGCCAGTGACAGCAGAAAGACTGCTCCCATGCCCAGGACGATCACGACAGCCCCGACAACTATGAGTGGGTCATCCAACTTGGATACCGACCTCCGCGAGCCCGTGGGCTCGTTGCCGCTGTCTCAACCGTGATTACTCCGGCTCTGCCGGCTGCCCGTGCTCAAGGACTCTGATCTTCTCGAGCCGAGGCCCGGTCATGCTCTCTACGGTGAAGCTCAGGGTGCCGTACTCGACGCTCTCGCCGACGACGGGGATGTGACCTAGCTGATCCAGCACCAGTCCGCCAAGACTCTCGTAGTCATCGGTCGGGAGCTGCGCCCATGCCAGGTGGTCGACCAGTTCATGGAGGCTGACCGTCGCGTGGCACATCAGTTCGCGCTCGCCGACCTCCACGACCTCCGGCTCCTCATTGTCATACTCGTCCTGGATGTCGCCGACGATCTCTTCGAGCAGGTCCTCAATGGTCACTAGGCCGGCGGTGCCGCCATACTCGTCTTTCACGATGGCCATCATCTGGTGCTCCCGGCGCAACTGCTCCAACAGGTCATCGGCGAGCAGGCTTTCGGGGACATGGTAGGCCGGCCGGGCGACAGAGCTGGCGGGCCGCTCCAGATCGTTCCCCAGGGCGTAGGGAAGCAGGTCCTTCATGTAGAGGACACCCACGATGTCGTCCGTGGTGCCCCGGTAGACGGGCAGGCGTGAGTTTCGGTGACCGAGCCCCAGATCGAGGGCTTCCCGCAGCGTGTCGTTCTCCTCCACGCACACCATGTCGGGTCGCGGGGTCATGATCTGCGCAACGGTGTGGTCACCGAACTCAAGGACACCCCGCAGCATCCGGCGCTCTGTGGCTGCGATGGCTCCCTGCTCCTCGCTTTGCTCAATCATCGCCTTCAGATGCTCCTCGGTAACGCTGGGGAGCACCGTGCGAGCGCGGAGCCCAAAGATCCGCAGGATCAGGCGTGAGATTGAGGCGAGGACTATCACAACGGGCAACAGCACCAGGGAGAAGAGGGCGATGGGAAGGGCGCTGCGAAGGGCCGTCCGCTCGGTGTTGCGCGCGGCATACTGAATCGGGGTAACCTCGCAGAACACCATCACGATCAGAGTCATGGTGATTGCCGCGATGACTGGGCCGAAGGTGGGGTGGAGTTCGCTGGCGTAGGCGACGGCCAGGCTTTCCGCGGTGTAGTTCGACGCCGTGATGCCGATCAGGATGGTCGACAGCACGATCCCGCGATGGGCCAGCAAGACCGAGAGCCAGGCAGCAGACCGCACGCCTGAGTCACGTAACTGACGCACGCGCGTAGGTCCGACTGCGAGGAAGCCCACCTCGCTTCCGGAGAAGAAGGCGGACACGATCAGCAATACTAATAGAAGAGGTAACTCGCCATCAGGCGACAAGACTGCCACCCTGTC
>JBDKVB010000147.1 GCA_039679385.1 Armatimonadia bacterium
TTGTCGAGAACGGTCGCGGTGAGCAGGCAGAAGGCTGGGGCGGCATCTTCATGATGGACTTCTGGGGCTGGCCCGATCCGGCACTGACTCACCCAGACAAAGAGGCCGCCATGAAGGAGGTCCTCCAAGGCTTCTGCGACCTGGTCCTGGCCTACCCCCAGGCTGCTCACCCGATCGCGCTCTTCCATGACGTCGAGGACGATCTGCGCAAGCTGAACCTCGAGGTCTGCGCCCGGCGCAATCTCACTCCGCCACAGCCTTTCCTGAGCGCGCTGGTCTCTGCCTCGCCTGTCGACGCCGCCATCCATGATGCCTTCGGCAAGGTCAACGGCATCGACACCTACGACGGCTACAGCGCCGATTTCATGAGCGATGACCTCTCCCGCTGGTTGGGCCCCGACTTCGTCGGCCGCTACCCGCATGACTACGTACGCCCGTCCTACCTGCCTCGCGTTCCCATCTTCCATCTCTGCGGGGGCCTCGACAAGCTGACCCGCGACGAACTGGACGCGTCCGATCCGCAGGACGGCATCCCCAACTGTCTGGAGGACTGGATCGCCGCCCAGGGGATGTACTGCCTCAAGGTCAAGCTACGCGGCAATGACCTGGAGTGGGACATCGACCGCACGATCCGCGTCCATGACATCGGCCGGCGCGAACTGGACAAGCTCGGCATCGAGCCCCTCTACGTCACCGCCGACACCAACGAGCAGTGCGAGAGCCCCGAGTACATCGTCGAGCTGCTGCACAAGATCCGCGAGCGCTCGCCGGAGTGCTATGACCGTCTCCTGTACATCGAGCAGCCGACCGAGCGCGACCTCACGGCCAGTCGCCACGACATGCGCAAGCTCTCCGCGCTCAAGCCCGTGATCGTCGACGAGAGCCTGACCGACATCGCCTCCTTCGACCTGGCCATGGAGCTGGGTTGGTCCGGGATCGCCCTCAAGTCCTGCAAGTGCCAGAGCTCCGACACCCTCTTCTGGTCCAAGGCCGCGCAGTTGGGCATCCCCTACAGCGTTCAGGACCTCACCAACCCCTCCCTCTCACTCATGCACTCCGTGGGCATCGGTGCGCGGCTCCACACGATCATGGGCGTCGAAGCCAACAGCCGCCAGTTCTTCCCTGCCTCCACTCAGGAAGCAGAGAAGGCTGTGCACAGTGGCATTTTCGCGGTCTCCGGTGGCGAGGCCGACACCTCCAGCCTCCGCGGCACCGGGCTGGGCTATCAGATGGACAAGATGCGTGCCGCCGGCTGGACACCCTAGTCTCCTGTCTGGGTCGTGGTCCGACCTCCTCCCTGGGGAGTGCCCCCTGCGGCCTCCCCAGGAGCCTTTCCTCCTTTACGCTTGCCATACTCCGGATCAACATCACGTACACTTATGCTATGTATCTTCTTCTGGGCGCTCCCGGCTCCGAGGATAGTTGTGCGGGTGCCTCCGGGGTATCTGAAGTCTGCGGAAGGCGCGACGGCCCGGCGTTTTGCAGGAGCTCAGATCTGCGAAGTCTCCCCCACTTGTAGAGTGGATCTTGAGAATTTACGGATAAAGCGCTGCGGAGACCTTGACACGGAGCCCCTGTCTGCGTACAATGCTTTACGGAGAAATTGGGGCCTTTTGCTCACGAATAACTCAATCTTTGATGGACGCCGGCAGCAGCTTTTCCTTGGGGGAAGGAGCTCTGGGCGCCAGAAGGCCCCGAAAGGGGCCCATGTTGGGGGTTTCACTAGTAACAGAGATGTCTGGGCACGACGAGTCCTGGGTATACTGCGACCGTTTCATCCCTTGAGCAGCCGCGATAGATAGAGTCAGTAGCAGGAAGCCGGGTGTACCGACCGTCTGAATATGTTCGGGGCAGGATGGGAGGGACAACGCACCGTGACAATGGCCGCAGAACCAAAAGCTAGCTTCCGGCGCGCTCTCGTCGTTGATGATGAGGGGGGATTGCAGCTTCTCGTGCGGGCCGTTCTCGAACATGGATCCTACATGGTCGATGTTGCTCGCAACGGATGCGAAGCCTGTGATCGCATCAGGACCAATCAGTATGATGCCATCGTCTGCGACTTGCTGATGCCTCAGATGGACGGCGCCGCCTTCTTCAGGGCCCTCAAGGAGCTTGATGAGGAGCAGGCCGACCGCGTGATCTTCGTGACTGGTGCTTCCCTGGACCTTGAGACCAGGGCCCAGATCCGCGAGAGCGGCCGCCCGATCCTGCGCAAGCCCTTCGACATTGATGAGCTTGAGCGAGCCGTGAACGCTGTTGCGCAGGCAGGCGGTTAGCCCGCAGTCGCTCCGTCGATTGTTGTCTGCATCCCTCTTCGGCCCCCCGGTTTGCCGGGTGGCCGAGTCTTGTTCTCTGCCCCGTCGGCAATCTCTCCGCGACCGGAGCCACTGCCGAAGTGCCCTGTCTTCCTACTGCCCTGAGGCGGGCCCGACACTCTCGCCAGGCCGCCAATCTGAGCCTTCCCTGGTGGCTGCCACCGGGTTTCCCGGCCCCTACACGGAAACTTTGCCCCTACCCCAGGCGTCTATACCCACATGATGAGTTCGCTCCCGAGACCACTACGGAACCTCTGGCCCTGCCTCATACTCTGGGCCTGCACCAGCCTGCTTGCCGCTGAGACGCCCGCGCGGACCTCCACCAAGCCACCCTTCGACCCGAAGTACGAGGCACAGGTCGGCAAGGAGACGGCCGCGGAGATCGACAAGGAGTATGACCGCGTCGACAACAAGCAGGCCTTGGCCAAGCTGCAGGCGATGGCGAAGGCCATCGGTGCCAACACCAAGCGCCCCGACGTGCAGTACGACATACGTCTCGTCAAAGAGAAGAAGCCGGACAAGGAGCCGGAGGTCAACGCCTTCAGCCTTCCCGGCGGCTTCGTCTACGTCACTGAGGGGCTTCTCAAGGACGTCCAGTCCGACTCCGAACTGGCCGGCGTCCTGGCCCACGAGATCGCTCACAACGTCAACTATGACGGTCTCACGCAGGCCCAGCGTGCCAACAAGATCTACAAGGGCGAGATGGCCGCCGTCCTCGCCACCATCCTCATTGGCGGGCTGGACAGCCAGGCGTGGACGAACGTGATGCAGGCCGGCATCTACTACCGGACAGGCGTTCTCGGCGGCTACTCCATCGAGATGGAGCGTCGCGCGGATGGTGACGCCGTCAAGGCCATGGCCACGACCCCCTATGACCCCGTCGGTCTCCTCACCTTCATGGAGCGACTGGCGGCCAAGGAGCGCCGCAATCCGCCGGTCGAGCTCGGCATCTACCAGACTCACCCGCTGAGCACTGAGCGCTGCGAGCAGCTCATCGGCGAGATCGAGAAGGTCGGTCTGCCCATCAACCGACGCAAGACCGCCAACTGGGACAAGCCCAAGGTCGAGGAGCGCAAGCTCGGCGATGAGAAGGTCCAGGCTGTGCTCTTCCAGGGCATCCCGGTTTTCCAGACCAACGTGGCCGCGCCGGGCACCAAGGACGCCAAGGAGCGTGCCACAGCCATCGCCAAGTCGCTGACGGACGTCCTCGCCGCGGGTGGCGAGTCCTTCAACTTCAGTGTCTCGACCGTCGAGGGGCGTCCGGCGCTGATGGCCGGCGACAAGCCGCTCTTCACTGTCCTTGAGGCCGATGAGAAGTTGCTCGGGAAGCCTGCGGAACAGGTAGCCCAGGGGGCCCTGAGCTCGATCCGTGCGGGGCTGACCAAGGAGCGTCTGGCGCGTCTCTATTAGCGGGACGTTGCTGCTTCGGGCACACTCTTGGGGCCGGCGCCTTGCGCCGGCCTTGCTTGTGTGCACCTGGTCTTGCTCTGGCCCTATACCTCTTCTCGCTGCCTCCACGGACCTTACTTGCCCCTGAATTGACTCCCCTGTACGTTTCTGGTACCGTGTCCGTAATCTGCCGCTCTCTCCTGCAGAGGCGAAGGGCCCGACCGATTTGACGAGTCTGCTGGTCACGAGAACCGAGCTACTGCCGCCGAGTCTGGCCTCGCTGGTTGCGCTGCTCCATCCCCGTTGCTCTCGCGAGCATGCTCACCACCTTCTTGCGGACTCGCAGGATTTGCTCTCAGCGGCCCGGGCTCACGGGGTCGCCCCACTTGTGTTCCACCTCTGGCAGTCCGAGATCGCGGCCGTGATGCCGCCCGCCGAGGCCGAGAACTGGCGGCGCATGTACCTGGCCTGTCTCACCCGGTCGGTTCAGACCCAGGCACAGTCCGTCGCCGCCTTGCGAGCCCTTGCGGACGCCGGTGTTGAGCCCGTGGCAATGCGCGGACTCTGGCTCGCGCAGACTGCCTACGAAGACCCGGCCCTGCGGCCATCGCAGGATCTTGATCTGCTGGTGCCGCTCGAGGCCGGCACGAGAGTCGGCGAGGTCCTGGAGAGCCAGGGCTTTACGAAGTTCGGCGATCCGCACGAAGACCTGCGGGCCGCACCGGAAGACGGCTCGACCTCGGAGGTAACCGATGCCGACGGCGTGTGGCGCAAGCCGCTGCTGGAAGGTGCGGCGACCGGTGCGGGTCGTGACCTGTGGATTGACCTCCACACCCAACTGCTTGTGGTCTCCGGCGGCTGGTGGCCCTATCGCCCGACCTATGCGGACCTCTACGCTCGCTCTGTGCCCTGGGAGTTCTCGGGAGTGGGCCTCCGGGCGTTCTCTCCCGGCGCCGCCATCCTGGTGCAGTGTGACAACGTCCTGCGCCATGCTCTTGCTCGCGATGTGCGCAACGACCGGCTTCTGGGGTATTATGATGTGCTACGCCTCCTGCCGAAGATGACGGAGGAGGAGTGGTCTGTCCTGATGGAGGATGCACGGCGGTTGCACCTGGGAGTTCACATCGCCGCCGTGCTCGCCGGCGTGAAGCGACTGTGGGAGCCCGAGACTCCGATCCCTGACCCGGCGAAGCTCGGAGTCGGACCCTTCGCCTGGCGGGTGGCACGCTATGCTTGCTCTCGACCCCGCTGGCTTGGGCATCGCGGGCGTCTTGGCGTTGTGCAAGGTTGTGCGCTTGGGTCCTTGTGGCAGGCGTCGCGGTACTTCCTTCGGAATCTCAGGACTGGCCTTGTCGTTACCAACAATTGACCCACCCTGACTACCCGGGAGCGACCGATATGAAACAGAACGCCGACTTCGTGGCCCGTCCCGTGGGTGCCGAGCTCGTACTCGTGCCCGTTACCCGCTCGGCCGCTGAGCTGGAGAGCATCTTCACCCTCAACGAGGTAGGAGCCCGCATCTGGGCACTCCTCGCGACCTGCGGCGACGAGGAGCACATCGTCGACAAGCTGGTAGAGGAGTACGAGGTTTCCCGCGACGAAGCACTCGCCGACGTCAGGGAACTCCTCACGCAGCTAAAGGCCATCGGCGCCGTCCTCAGCGACTGAGAGAGCGGAGCCCTGCCTTCGGGGAGGCTTGCAGCATGGACTGTGACGGCATCACCGAGCTTGAGCAGCAACAGTTTGCAGCGCTGATCACCAAGGTCCGACGCCCCTACAAGGCGCTGGTCGAGGTCACTCAGCGGTGCAACAATTGCTGCCGCCACTGCTACCTGGATCCGGCCGGTCACGTGCCGCCGCCCGACCTGCCCACCGACTACTTCCTCGAACTGTTCGACGCCTTGGCCGCCGAGGAAACCCTCTGGCTCACCCTTACGGGCGGCGAACCACTAACCCGCAGCGACTTCCCGCTCCTCTATGAGCAGGCCAAGCGCCGCGGGTTCCTGGTCGGGCTGTTCACGAACGCCTGCCTCCTCACCGACGAGATCGCCGACCTTCTTGCACAGCTTCCACCGCGCCTGGTCTCGATCAGTCTCTACGGGGCGACTGCCCCCACCTACGAGTCCATCACCTGTACGCCCGGTTCCTTCGACCAGGCGATAGCCGGCATCCGCCGCGTGCATGAGCGCGGGATCCACGGTCACCTCAAGACTGTCCTGATGCGCAGCAACGCCCACGAACTCGAGGGGATGCAGGGCCTTGCGGAGGAGCTGGGCTGGAAGCTGCACATCGACGCCCTGCTTCAGCCCACGATCTACGGCAGCCAGGCGCCGCTGGAGGAGCGCCTCAGCCCGGAGGAAGCCGTCCGGCTGGATACGGATCTCCCTGAGCGACACGAGGCCTGGCTCGAGGTCTGCGAGGCCAATCGTGAGACCAAGCCAATCGCCCGTCTCTACCCCTGCGCGGCGGGGCACTCCAATGTCTTCATCAGTGCCACGGGACAGGTGCATCCGTGTCTGGTCGCCCGGAGTCTCGCTTGGCCTCTCGACCGCGACGATATGCGCGCGAGCCTTCATACAATCTTCTATGATAGCTTTCCCGACACTATGTCCTTCTGCCCCATCGGCCCTTTCCCGTGTGGAGAGTGCGAGGCACAGTATCTGTGCGTGTCCTGCCCGGCCTGCAGGGAGCTGGAGACCGGCTCAGCAGCCCTGCCCTGTGCCTACAACTGCCGTCTCACACAGCTCCGGACCGAGGCTTTCGGGGTCCCACACCGGCCACCTGTACCCTCTCGGGATGCGCCGAGTTAGTCTGGCGGACCCTCTCGGGCACGACTTCGTCACACTGTGAAAGGGCGGGGGGTTGTTACTGGCGTATGGGCGAAGGGGCTTGCCTTTTGTGTATGTCCTGTGGTAACATGGCACCTGATGGTGGCAAGTCGTCACGGAGGAGCAGACTGCCCTCCGGGCGCCAGTGCTACCGGGGCATTACGTAGTTGGCATTCTGGCGCATGGAAGGAGTTCCCTCGCATGCGGGAGAGAAAGCGCTACGAGAAGCCGGTCCTGTCCAAGGTGGAATTGCGGGCAGACGAAGCTGTGCTCGCAGCCTGCAAGACGATGGGTGACGCGGGTTGCCAGGGCGTCGGCGACCCACCGCCGAAGAGCGCATCCTAGGGTACACCGCGGATAGCGCGTCCACGCGGAGCCCAGGGTCGCACGGGTCCGTGGCCGAACTCGGCACTGCCGCAGTTGGCGGCTGACTTCCTCTGTGCGCCATGAGTAACCGGTGCTGCCGGGGAGTGTCGAGAGTTGCCCAGCCGCAGACGACTGCAAACGGGGGCCACCGATTGCATGATCGTCCGCGATTGGGTCCTACAGTCTTTGGGCCGCGCGAGGGTCTCCATCTCGCGCGGCCCGAGTTCTTTCCTTGGCCTGATTCCCTGAACCCCGCAACACCCTTCAGCGGTGTGAGCGTGGCTCTTGAGCAAGCACGACCCCGGTGAGGTATTTCTATGGACGTCGGCTCCTCCACTGCTGCTACGACCCCTGAGCGCCCGGTACGTGGCGCGGACCTCACCCTTCAGATTGCCGGGATCGGCGTTCGCACCGTCACACCTGAGTCGGATATCCTTCTTCAGGTCCGTCCGCCGGAGAGCTGGTTCCTCACTCCCCAGGCAGACGTACGCTTCGACCTCCAGATCGTCGCAGGACCGACGCCTGATCCCGACGAGGGAGAGCTGCTCTTCCGCGTCGAGGACGTCTGGTCTGTCTCCCGCCTTGATGGCAAGCTCCGTGTCAATCAGGCGCTGGGGCACGGTGACTACCACCTCTCCCGATCCTTGCTGCTGGATTTCGAAGCTGGAACCGGCACGATGACTGTCGCTCCTCAGGACAACTACTGGTGTTTCCGCACGGAGCCTGAGGGCCGTGTTACCGAGCCCTTCCAGTACCCGATCCTTCCGCTGCTGATCTACTGGGAGCTCGCCAACCGCCAGGGCCTGGGCATCCACGCCTCTGGTGCGGTCATCGATGGCGGTGCCTGCATCTTCGCCGGTGTCTCGGGGGCCGGGAAGAGCACCATCAGCGACCTGCTCCACGGCGCGGGCTACACGATTCTCAATGATGACCGCCTCGGGTTGCTTCCCACCGGCAAGGGCTTCCAGGTTCACGGGACCCCCTGGCACGGGTCCTCGGCCTTCGCCATCCCACAGTCGGCTCCCCTGCGCGCCGTGTTCTTCCTGAAGCAGGCGCCCGTGAACAAGGCGGAGCGAATGCTGCCCCTTCAGGCGGTGGCGGAACTCGTGGCACGGGCTTGCCCGCCCTACTTCTCCCATGAGCTCATGTCCCAGGTAGCGGCGACCTGCGCCCAGATCGCCGCGAGCGTCCCCTGCTACCGTCTCAGCTTCCTGCCCGACGAGAGCGTCCTGGAGTGTCTTCGGCAGGCCATCCCTCAGACTTGAGGATTTTTCTGGGCACGATGCAGCCCCCCTCTGATCGCGACGACGAGGACCCGGCACGCCGTACCGTGGACGGTGAGGTGGTTCTCGAGCTGTGCCGAACCCTACTGGCTGCGGGGACCCCGGTGCGCATCCCGGTCTACGGCGTCAGCATGACCCCCACGCTACGCTCCGGCGACATCCTGCTCATCGAACCCCTTGGCGACACACCGCTGCAGCCCGGTGAGGTCGTGGTCTTCGAAGGCTCCTTCCGGCGGGCCATCGCACACCGTCTCGTCGCCCAGAGCACCCTTCGCGGCAAGACCTACCTGGTAACCGCACCCGACTACAACCCGCAGTACCTTGAGCCCCCCATCGGCATCCAAGACGTGCTCGGAAGACTCGCGGGGTACGAACGCGACGGGAGCTTCCACAAGCTTCCTTCCATCCAACCGGCCCCGTCCGACGTCTGGCGCGCGCGGCGCATGATCCGACGTCACGCCGCCGGCCGACCGGTTCCCGAGTCACCCGCAAAGCCGCCGTGGCTCCTGTCCGTGGCACACCGGCTGGTGCTGCTTGGCGCGAATGGGCTTGGGCGGCTGCGACATTTCCCGCTGCTTCGGTGGCCGGTGTACCTGCTGCGGCCGCCCCTGGGAGACCGCTGCAACATTCTCGTGGCACCGCTCTCCGGCTCCCGGGCGCAAGGCAAGCACCTCTCTGCGCTGTACCGCGAGCACCCGGTCGGACGTCTCCTGCTCCTGCGAAAGCCGGCGCCCGACCTCTCGGAGCCGGCCTGGTGGGTGGGTGAGCTGACGGTCCGGACAGCCTACCGGCGACGGGGAATCGGTGCCCGCCTCTTGCGCGAGGCCCTTGCACAGGTCGCTGCCGAGGGTGCAACAGAGGTCTTCACCCAGGTTCCCTCCTCCCCTTCGGGACTGGCTCTCCTGCGCAGTCTGGGCTTCAGGCCGATCGCGAAGTCCGCAGCAAGCACAAAGCCGGCTCCCGAGGACATCCGAGAGCCGGCCGAGGAGAAGAACTTGGTGTTGCGTGCGGTGGTCGAGCCCCGTCACGCAGCTACCCCGCCGCGGGAGCACGTCTAGCCCGCTACTTGCCCATGCTGTCCACGATGACGGGCTGGAACAGACTGCGACTGTGGCCCTCGAGATCGCGGAGGGTGAACACAGCAACGTACTGCCCATCCTTCGTCGGCTTCCCCCACTGATCGCGCCCGTCCCATACGTAGGTCTGCATCGTCGCGGTCGTGTCGGCCCAGGCGCGGACCGCCCGCCCGGTGCTATCGCGAATCTCCAGCACCATGACCCGCGGCCGCTTCTCTTCCTGTGCACTCAGGGTGAAGCTGATGCTTCCACCCGGACCCTCTTCCTCCGGCGACAGGAACACAGGTGCCGCCGAGCTCGGCTGGGTCTCCTCGCCCACGACCACAAGCCGCGAGTCCGACTCCACATGCCCCTGCTCATCCACGTACTTCACCGTCAGCGGGTAAGCCCCCGCGCCGGGGAACTCAACGGTCGCGTCATACTGCCCGTTCAGCACCCGGTACGGCACATCATTGACCAGCACCAGACGCGCACTCGCTGGAGCCTGTCCACCGACCGCAATCTCAGGGCGGTCGGCAAGCTGTACCGGCGGCTGACTGGGATCACTGGGAACGGAGAGCAGGGAGATCGCGCTGGGACCGGCGGCAGTCTCGGGAGAGCCGGCGAGACCGACCTTCGTCTGCACAGGTACCTCGACGCCGAAGGGAGACGAACCCGTCGGGGTCAGGGTGGTAGGCACCTCTGAGGGCGGGACAGCGGCGGACGCCATCACCGTCGGGGCGTCGATGTGCCAGGGGCCGCCGGGCTTGTAGGCAAGCAGTCGACCCGAGGCATCGCCGACCAGCAGGTAACCTGAGGTGACGGCCGGTGCCGAGGTGAGGGCCTCTCCCGTGTTCTCGGCCCACAGCACCTTCCCGTCCTGCGAGCGCAGCGCATACAGCATTCCGGCCTCTGAGGCAACAAACAGGTACCCCGACCGCGTCAGGACCGGCGGCGTCGAGACCGGTCCGGCAACCTGCGTTCGCCAGAGGGTCTTGCCGCCGTCGCGCAGGTCAAGGGCAGTCACGCTTCCGTCGGCGCCCGGTGCATAGAGCCGCCCATCGGCAAGAGCCGGTGAGGCGCTGAGGGGCGCCTGGAGTTCCTGACGCCATGCCAGCCGTCCAGTCGCCGCTTCCAGAGCATGCAAAGTGCCCTTCTGACTGGCGGTGTAGACCAGCTTGTCGTCTACCGTCGGTGCGACCAGGATCGGTGAGCCAGTGCGGTAGCTCCAGACCAGCCCTCCGTCCGTCTCCCGCAGCGCGTAGAGCACGCCGTCGAGACTGGCACAGTAGACTACACCGCCCTCGGCCTTGCCGCGAGCCTCCTTGGCCACGGTCACGCCGCCGGGGGCAAGACTCGGAGACGCCAGGATCGGGCCGCTCGTGGCATGCTGCCACACTTTCTTGCCGCGCACATCCAGGGCATAGCAGACGCCGTCCTGAGCCCCGAAGAGGATCAGACCCTTTGAGGTGACCAGCGGGCAGGACAGCACCGGCGCTCCCGCATCGAAGCGCCACTCCTCTGAGCCCACCAGCCCACCCGACAGCAGCGGCGGCTTCAGGCAGACCAGGTGCCCGGCTCTCGTGCCGACGAGGAGGCGGTCGCCAACTGCCGTGACCGCCTGCGTAACCTCGGAACCGACCGCAGCGCTCCACAGCGGGGTCCCATCTCGCAGGCGAAGTGCCTGGACCTCGCCACCGGCGCTGCCCACGTACACGGTATCACCGATCACAACCGGCCCACCACGAACCGCACCGCGAACGCCATACTGCCACGCCTGCTTCGCGGGCGGGGCGAAGTCGGAGGCACTCGCTGCGGCCGACTGGGCATCCTGACCCATCCGAGACCAGTTGGCGGTACCGCGCGGATACCAGGCTGTGGCGGTGACAAGACTCGTGCCGCCACCGTCGAGATCCTTGCGTGCCGCGACGGTCGCAATCGCGCCCATGTCGCCGACGTCACCGGAAGTGTCGCCCCAGGCGGTCGCGCGCTCGGCCTTCGGCTTTGCGACCTTCGTCCCCCAACTCAGGGGCGTGGACAGGAACACACCCGCCCGGAACTCTCCGCCGGCGGTCTGGAGGAAGGCGCCTGTCCCGAAGTCCTGCTTGAACTGGTGAGCGCTGAGCCCGACGCCGAACTCGTCGTCGATCATCCCGGCCGAGGCGCGGGCACGGATGCCCTTCCGCCAGGGCATGTCGTAGTTGTAGGTAGCGGTGATGTCATTGTCACCGTGGAAGCCGAGGATGTAGCTGCCGGTCACACTGTGGCGGGTAGTCAGCGGGACTGCGAAGCCCAGGTCCACACCCTCCAGGAAGTGATCGGCGTCGCTGTTGAGTTGCACGCGAGGGATCGCGAACACCATGGGAGGGGGCGGCGTGCTCTGGCCGGACTGGCACCATCCTGCGGTGAGCAGGCAGGTTGAGGCTGCGAGTAGGAGTGCTGCAAGGCAAGACTGGCGCATGGCGTCAGCCTCCTAACTGTGATGATGGCGAGGTCCCGGTGCGTCGCGGTAGCGCGTGACAGGTTGTCTAAGGTTTTTCGTTAAACGCTTTACAACTTATTACTCAATATAGCCCCACCTCCTGTCACCCGTCAACAGCCGACACCGCAAACAAAAAGGCAGGCCTCTTCCCAGAGACCTGCCCGAGTGAACCTTCCTACTGTTTCGTGCCGCAACTGAGCGGCACGCAGCCGAGCTACTTGATGTCCTCTTCCTCTTCCTCCGTGCTCACGACAGGCCTGGGTGGCTCCTCAACCGGATTGGCGAACCGGTTGTAGGTGCTCGCTACGAAAAACCCGAAGGCCAGGCCCACGAGGAAGGCCAGGATACCGCCCCAGATGCCGCCGAAGAAGCCCACATAGTAGCCGGGCAGCGCGTAGTCCAGGGCCCGTGTCATCGGCGCGAACCACCCGGCGTGCTCGCCGAAGGGTCCGCCCGTCAGTCCGTTAAGCCAGGTGATGGCCGTTACCAGGATCGCCCACAGGCTCCCCAGTCCCACGCCCAGAGCAGGCGGGTTCAGCTTTGCGTACATGGCTGGTCACCCCCAGTAGTCCCGAGCACCAGGCTCACGGTGCCGGGTGTTACCGCGACTCGTCGGCGATCACTTCGCACTGCCCAGACCGCCGGCGCCGATCAGAGCGCCCGGAAGGCCGAACACAACCATGGCAACCCACGGGTTGCTGGTCATGGGTCACCCGCCGCCGGCGCAGGTGCTCAGGCGGTTCAGCCCAAGACCAACGAGCGCACCAATCACGGCCCCAAGAACCGGCTGCCACCAGGTCATCTCCAGTCTCCTCGCCTTCGCCGACCCTCACCAGGACAGCACTACTTCAGCATCGGCTCCGGCCGGTTGATGAGCTGCAGCGGAACGCCCCAGGGGTCCCGCAGCAGGCACAGCACGAAGCCTTCCGGCGTCGTCTCCACACCATCGACGGGCTGAGCGCCGGCGGCGAGAAGGCGCTCGCGATCACCCGCGACGTCCTCAGACCAGAAGGCAATATGCAGCGTCAGCGTGTGCATCGCCGCGTAGTCCGGCGGCGGAGCGACCGGGTTGTTGTAGATCTCCAGCATGACCTGCGCACCCGGAAGCTGGATGAAGTGCGTGTAGGGCGCTTCGCTCATGGACTTCAGAACCGTGCAGCCCAGGTTCTTGGAGTACCAGTCCGCAGCGCCGACCGGATCGGGATGGGTCAGGGCAATATGCTCGATGGTCATGGGAACTCCTTGCGTACTCACAGAATGGTTGCGTGGCTCGGCCTAACCGCTCTCGCCGACCACGAGCCGTAGCTTGATCTGGTCACCCTCGGCATCCACCTGCACCATATCGCCGTCGCCGAATTCGCCCCGCAGGATGGCGCTGGAAATGGGGTTTTCCACCTTCTTCTGGATGACCCTTCGTAGCGGGCGCGCGCCGTACATCGGGTCATAGCCCTCCTGGGCCAGCAGCTTCCGCGCCGCCTCTGTCGCCTTCAGCGACATCCCGCGCTGCTTGAGCGCCTCGTTCACCCGCTTCAGCATCAGGTCGACGATCTGCCGAATCTCGGCCTCGGTGAGCGCGTGGAACACGATCACCTCGTCGATCCGATTCAGCAACTCCGGCCGGAACACATCCCGCAGCGAGGCCACGACCTGCTCGCGCATCTCCTCGTAGTTGTCGCGCCGCTCTTGCTCTGTCCACTCCGGCTTCGGCGGTTGGATGTACTGGCTGCCGACGTTCGAGGTCATGATGAGCACGGTGTTGGCAAAGCTCACCACTCGCCCGGTGTTGTCAGTCAGCCGCCCGTCCTCCAGCACCTGCAGCAGGATGTTGAACACGTCGGGATGAGCCTTCTCGATCTCGTCGAGCAGGATGACCCGATAGGGTCGCCGTCGCACCGCCTCGGTGAGCTGACCGCCCTCCTCATACCCCACATATCCCGGAGGCGCACCGATCAGCCGCGAGACCGCATGGCGCTCCATGTACTCGGACATGTCGATGCGAACCATGGCGTCTTCGTCGTCGAACATGAACTCGGCCAGCGCCTTGGCAAGCTCCGTCTTCCCCACACCGGTCGGCCCGAGGAAGATGAAGGAGCCGATGGGCCGCCGCGGGTCACTCAGCCCCGCACGCGATCGACGGATGGCCTCAGCGATGGCCTGCACCGCCTCATCCTGACCCTTCACTCGCTCGTGCAGTCGGTCCTCCATCTGCAGCAGCTTCTGGGCTTCCTGCTCAAACATCCGCGTCACGGGAATACCTGTCCACTGCGACACGATGGCCGCGACATCCTCACCATCCACGGTATCATCCAGTTGCTCCACACCAGCCCATTTGTCCTCGGCGAGCGGCAGCTTCTTCTCCAGTTCGTCGATGCGCTGCTTGATCCGCTCGGCCTCGGCGTAGTTCTGGCGATCCACAGCCTCCTGGCCCTGGTCGGTGAGCTGCTTGATCTCCTGCCGAAGTGCTTCCGGCCGAGGCGGCAGGTTGTAGGTGTCAATGCGCAGCTTGCTGGCGGCCTCGTCGATGAGGTCGATCGCCTTGTCCGGCAGGTGCCGATCCGGGATGTACCGGTTCGAGAGTTCGGCGGCCGCCTTCAGCGCATCGTCGGAGATCTTGACCCCGTGATGCTCCTCGTAGCGGGACCGCAGGCCCTCCAGAATCCGCACCGTATCTTCCACGCTGGGCTCGCCGACAAACACGGGCTGGAAGCGCCGCTCCAGCGCCGGGTCCTTCTCGATGTTCTCGCGGTACTCGTCGAGCGTGGTCGCGCCGATGCAGCGCAGCTCACCCCGAGACAGCGCGGGCTTCATCATGTTCGAGGCGTCCATGGCGCCCTCGGCAGCCCCTGCGCCAACCACCGTATGGATCTCGTCGATGAACACGATGATCTGGCCCTCGGCGGCTCGAATCTCGTCGATGACGCCCTTCAGCCGCTCCTCGAACTCGCCTCGGTATTTGCTTCCCGCGACCATGCCGCCCAGGTCCAGCGCCAGCACCTGCCGTCCCTGCAGCATGTCGGGAACCTGGTCCGCCACGATCGCCTGCGCCAGTCCTTCGACGATGGCCGTCTTCCCCACACCCGGGTCACCAATCAGCACCGGGTTGTTCTTGGTGCGCCGCGAGAGAACCTGGATGACCCGCTTGATCTCCTCTTCACGACCGATGACCGGGTCCAGCTTGCCCTCTTTCGCAAGCTCGGTGAGGTCCCGCGAGTAGCGCTTGAGCGCCTCGTACTTGCTCTCCGAGCCGGCGTCGGTGACCTGGTGGCTGCCACGAATTCCTTGCAGCGCCCGGAGCGCTCCTTCCGTGGTGACGCCGGCGCCGTTGAGGATCCCGGCAGCGTCGGTCTGGCCGTCCTCAAGGATCCCCAGCAGCAGATGCTCGGTGGCGATGAACTGGTCGCCGAAGCGCTGGGCGATCTCCCAGGCCTTGTCGAACACCCGGCTGATCTGCGGGGTCACGTAGATCTGCGCCGTGTCCCCGCTGACCTGAACCTGTGGCCGCCGACCGAGGCTGCGCTCAACCTCTGCCGTGATCTTCTTGACGTCGGCGCCGCAGGACTGCAGGATGCGGTTGGCGACACCGCCTTCTTGCTCAAGCATGGCCAGGAGCAGGTGCTCGGTATCCAGTTGGTTGTGCCGATACCGCTGCAGAATCTGCTGACTGGCTGCGACTGTCTCCTTGGATGCATTCGTAAAGCGTTCGAAATCCATGCCCTATCACTCGCCCATCTTGCTCGCCTTCAGCCCCACACCAGCCCGGACGGACCGGCCTGGGACCTCCACGGCTCTAGTCCCGACCCTGGCACGGCTGGTCTTCCACGCATCGAGCCTCGCGCGTCCTCTAGCGTTCCGTCTGAATCTCAATGCGCACGGTGTTGCCCGCCGGGAGCTTCTTGGGGCCGTGCTCGATGTACTCGCGGAGACGCTCGATCTCGGCGTTCATTGCATCGATCTGGTCCAGCAGCTTCAGGACCACTTCGACGCCCGCCAGGTTCACACCCATCTCCTGGGTCAACCGCTGAATCTGTCGCGAGCGCTCGATGTCACGCTCCGAGTACAGTCGCACGTTGCTCCCGCTCCGACGGGGCGACAGGAGCCCGAGACGCTCATAGGTCCGCAGCGTTTGCGGATGGCATTGCAGCAATCGCGATGCGACGCTGATGTAATACACCGGTTCGTCAGATAGCTCTGGCATCGTACACCTCGACTACGCCCCCAGCAGAGAATCGCCTTGCACACACAGCTTGGGCCGAGGCCGCGACTACAGCCCCTGCGGCAAGTCTGCTCGTGGGTCTTCTTCGGTCACCCGCTGCAGCTCCTCGAGCAGCTCTCGCTGCTCCTTGCTCAGCCGCCGCGGCGGAAGGATCGCAACGGTTACGAACTGATCGGAACGGCTCTTCGTTGCGGGCAGGACAGTGCCCTGACCCTTGAGGCGGAAGCGCTGGCCGCTCTTGGTGCCCGGCGGGATCCGCAAGGCTACAGACCCCTCCACCGTCGGAACCGAGATCCGTGCGCCGAGTGCCGCTTCGGTGAAGCTGATCGGTACCTCTACTTCGATATCGTCTCCCACCCGCCTGAAGAAGGGGTGGTCTTCTACCTTCATGACCAGGATCAGGTCGCCATCCGCTCCGCCACGTACACCCCGGGCGCCCTCACCGGCGAGTCGTATCTTGCTGCCGCTCTTCACACCGGCGGGGATGCGCACCTTGAGGCGTCGCTCGCGGAGGACCTCGCCGCCGCCACGGCACTTGGGGCACTGCGCCGTGATGACCTGACCTGCTCCCTGACACTGCGGGCAGGCGCCACCGAAACCGAAGAGGCCGGTGCTACGCATGCTCTGCCCGGTGCCGCCACAGGCGGGACAGGTCTGCGACTTGCCGCCCAGGCCGTCGCACTCCGGACAGCGGTCGGCGATGCTCAGCGTCAGCCCCTTCTCGCCGCCTCTCACGGCATCGGCAAAGCTGATGGGCAACTCGTGCGAGATCGTCTGTCCGCGCTCCGGGCCACGTTCAACCCGGGTGCGCTGTCGACCGGTGCCGCGCCGCAGGTCACCGAACAGGCTCCCGAAAATGTCCTCGAAGCTGCCGGCGCCGAAGTTCGTGTAGACGAAGTCTCCGAAGTCGCCGCCCTGCCAGCTTCCGCTCTGCTGAGCCTGCTGCCAGGCCTGCCCGTACTGGTCATACTTCGAGCGCTTCTCAGGGTCGCTGAGCACTTCGTAGGCCTGGCTGATGCGCTTGTAGCGCTCCTCCGAGGCCTTGTCCCCCGGGTTGACATCCGGGTGGTACTTGCGGGCAGCCTTCCGGTACGCCTTCTTGATCTCGTCCGCGGAGGCGCCCCTGCTGACACCGAGAAGTTCGTAGAAATCCGTTGCGTTATCCATAGGGTCGAGCCTGATTCACCTGTCGTGTGCACTGGAAACTTGCTCCGCGAAGGGTCCCCTGCGTCTTTGCCCTCGCACAGCTCTCCCTGCTCAGCCTGTCCTGATCGAAGCTCTCTCTGCGGCCTGGCGGAGGTGCTCGCTTCAGGCCTCAACCGGCACTTCCACCGGTCCCGAGGCCTGGGGGGCCACGCGTCCCACCTGCACCGTCAAGACCCCGTCCCGCAGCCTCGCGGTCACGGTGCCGACGTCGGCATCCGAGGGCAGTGCTACCGTCCGTGTGAAGGGACCGGACTGCCGCTCACCTCGCAGCACCTGTCCACTCTCGCGATCCGGAAGCGTCTTGCGGCCCGCAAGGTGAAGTGCCCCGTGCTCGGCATAGACCCGCAACCCCTCCCGGGAGACCCCCGGCAGATCCAACCGGATCAGGTATGAGTCGGCCGTGCGCGAGATATCCGTGGGCGGGTCGAAGCTCGGGGTAGTTGCCGGAGCTTCACGCCAGGCCCTGGCCTCGCGAAAGGCGCGGTCGAATTCGTCCTGGAGCTCGAGAAGAGTCCTCATCCGCATAGCCGGTCGTTCCTTGCCTTCGTCTCTGGAGCCGCTGGTGCAGTTCCTCGCAATCAGCGCTGCAGCACGATCGTGAGCACGCCCTCCTGCAGTTGTGCCTGAACCTCCCGGGGCTCGAAGGGAAGGCTGAAGGATCGCAGGAAGTCGCCGAAGGGCCGTTCAGCCTGGAAGAACTCCTCAGCCCGTTGGCTGCTCTCCCGTTCGCGCCGGCCACTCACCGTGAGCACCGTGCCTTCCAGCGTTACCTCGATCGCCTCTCGGGGCACTCCGCACACTTCCAACTGCACCGTCACGTCCCGCCCGGTAGCGAGGATGTCCGCCGCCGGTGTCCAGAGCCGATTGAGAGCCGAAGCTGGACGTGGCTCCGGGTAGGTCGCGTCCAGGAGGGCATGCAGGCGCGCCCGCAGTCGGTTCACTTCCTGAATTGGATCCTTCAGATTGCCTACCATCCTCAGTCAGCCTCGCCGTGCTCGCGGTACCAGGTCTGTCGCTGCCGCCCTCGTATGAGGGTCTTTTGCGAGAGGGGGCCGGCGATCTCACCGGCCCCCTTCAGGTTACTTGTCTTCCGCCTCGAACTCACCCTCGATCACGTCGTCGCCACCGGCAGCTCCTCCAGCGGCGCCGCCACCGACGGGGCCACCTGTGGTACCCTCGGCGGCTTGCTCCTGCGGCTGACCGGCCCCTGCTCCGGCTGCCTCATACATCCGCTGCGAGACCCGGGAGAACTCCTGGTTCGCGGCATCAATGGCTGCTCGGATTGCGGCAGCGTCATCGCCCTTGGTCGCCTCGCGCAGGGCCTCGATCTTGCCCTGGATGGCCGTCTTCTCCTCCGCAGCCACCTTGTCGCCCAGTTCGTTCAGCGTCTTCTCCAGCTGGTAGGCGACCTGGTCGCCGTGGTTGCGTGCCTCTGCGAGCTCCTTGAAGCGGTCGTCCTCCGACCTGTGCGCGTCAGCCTCCTGGACCATCCGCTGCACGTCGTTGTCGGTGAGCTGGCCGGAGCCGGTGATCGTGATGGACTGCTGCTTACTCGTGGCCTTGTCGACTGCCGATACGTTCAGAATCCCGTTGGCGTCGAGGTCGAAGGTCACCTCAATCTGCGGCAGACCACGCGGAGCCGGCGGGATACCGGTCAGATGGAACCGGCCCAGCGACTTATTCTGACTGGCCCGCGGGCGCTCGCCCTGCAGCACGTGCACTTCCACCGTCGTCTGCATGTCCGAGGCCGTGCTGTAGATCCGGCTCTCACGGGTCGGGATGTTCGTGTTGCGCTTGATGACGACGTCCATCACGTCGCCCAGGGTCTCGACGCCCAGCGTCAGCGGCGTGACGTCCATCAGAACGATGTCTTGCACCTGGTCGCCGGCGAGGACTGCGCCCTGGATCGCCGCACCAACGGCGACCACTTCGTCCGGGTTGATGCCCTTCTTGGGGTCCTTGCCGGTAAGGCTCTTGACCAGATCCTGCACCTTCGGGATACGGGTCGATCCACCGACCAGGATCACCTCATCCACGTCGCCGTACTTGAGGCTGGCGGCCTTCATCGCGTCCTCAACCGCGACCCTCGTCTTCTCAATCAGGTCGCTGATGAGCTCCTCGAGCTTGGCCCGGGTAAGGGTCATCTCTAAATGCTTGGGCCCCTCGCCCTCTACCGAGGTGATGAAGGGCAGGCTGATGGAGGTCGTGACCTGCGTCGAGAGCTCGCACTTGGCCTTCTCCGCGGCCTCCTGGAGGCGCTGATGAGCCTGACGGTCCTTGCGCAGGTCGACACCGTTCTCCTTCTGGAACTCGTCTGCCAGGTAGTTCACGATGCGCTGGTCGAAGTCGTCGCCACCGAGGCGGGTGTCGCCGGAGGTCGCCAGGACCTGGTAGGCGTCGCGCTCCTCGGTGCCAATCTCCACTTCCAGGATCGATACGTCAAAGGTGCCGCCACCGAGGTCGTAGACCATGATGGTGGCTTCCTTCTTGTCGGCCTTCCAGCCGTAGGCCAGCGCTGCTGCCGTCGGCTCGTTGATGATTCGCAAGACCTCAAGGCCCGCGATCTCGCCGGCCTGCTTCGTAGCGGTACGCTGCGTGTCATCGAAGTACGCCGGGACGGTCACGACCGCCTGGGTCACCGGCTCGCCCAGATAGGCCTCTGCATCGGCCTTGAGCTTGCTCAGGATCATGGCCGAGATCTGCTCCGGCGAGTACTCCTTGCCGTCGATCGTCGCGCGGTCACGGGTCCCCATCTTCCGCTTGATCGAAGCGACAGTGCGCTCCGGGTTCAGGACTGCCTGACGCTTGGCGCTCTGCCCAACGAGGCGCTCCCCTGTCTTCGAGAAACCCACAACCGAAGGGGTCGTCCGAGCTCCGTCTGCATTCACAATGACGGTTGGCTCGCCGGCCTCAACGACGGCAACGCACGAGTTCGTGGTTCCGAGGTCGATTCCCACTGCTTTTGCCATGGCACGTCACACCTTTCAGCACGCCGCGGCTTCGCCCAGAACCGGCCGAAAGCCGACTTAGAGGTCAATGGCGGACAGGTCCACCCCGCCTTACTGACTGGCATTATAAGGGTTGAGTGCATTACTGTCAAGGTGCTTTACAAGATAAGCCGGAACTCGTCCACCAGCCTCCCGCTTACCCGCCCGACCTCATCCCAAACATCGCCTCAAGGTTCGCCCGCGGGGTTCCCGGCGGCACCTCGCATCCCGCTGCCAGGATGTAGGGGTCGCCCAAAACCCGGTGACTGCGCTCGCAGGCCCGACGAACCACTTCCGGCGTGGCGCTGTACAGCTCGCTCACCGGGTGGAAGTTGCCCATCAGGATCGTCCGCGGGCCGAGCAGCTCCCGGGCATGGGTGATGTCGCAGGGGTGATCCAGCTCCACGATCTCAGCGCCGGCCTCAGCCAGATAAGGCAGTAGGTGGGTCGTGTTGCCACAGATATGCAGCCGCGTGAAGGCCCCGGCTTCGCGAATCGCGGCCACGATTCGCTGCTCGCGAGGCAGGATCAGGCTACGGTAGATCTTGGCGGAGACCAGCGAGGCAGCCGCATCGCCCACACCAATGAAGTCGGCCCCGGCCTCGATTTGCGCCCGGGCGAAGGCGATCTCCATCTCGGTGACCCAGTCGAAGACCTCCTCCACCCAGGCGGGGTCATCATATAGGTCCATCATGAGCTGCGACATCCCGCGCAGGTCGACGGCTTCGGCCATCGGTCCCTCGACCCAGCCAAGAATCGGTACTTCTCCTCCCACCTGCTCGCGGAACAGTGCACAGGCCTTCACCCGGTCGGTCATTCGTCCGCCGCCCAGTGGATCGGGCCTCTGCAGGCCACCCAGTGCGGACCTGTCTGCGAGAACCAGCTTGCGGGCTCGCGGCGGCGCGTTGTCGTAGTACTCGAGTTCGGCTCCGCAGTCGGCCGTCTCGCGCACGGGATCGGAGCAGCACGAGACACAGTCGATGCCGAACTCCTCGACGAGGCGGAGCTGGCAGCGCACGAGTACGCGGAAGTCCCTTACGTAATCGGCATAGCTCTCCCGCTCCATCTCGGCGGAGTACATCATAAGGATGGGCATGGCCAGGAGTCGGTCGAGGGGCTGTCCGGCAAGCAGTGCGCGGGTCATCTCGAAGGGGTTCATGAGCGGGCCTCGCAGGTGTGAGAGGAGTACGTGCCTTCGCCATTGTACCACGACCAAAGCACAAAAGGCCTTGACGGGCCTTCGGCGTGTTCTCTATAATGTCGGTCACCGCCGAGGTGGTGGAATTGGCAGACACGCTAGCTTGAGGGGCTAGTGCCCATCACGGGTGTGCGGGTTCAAATCCCGCCCTCGGCACCAATATGCGATCCTTTGATAAACTGCAGTGGGGCGGTTAGCTCAGCTGGCAGAGCGCTACCTTCACACGGTAGAAGTCGCAGGTTCAAGTCCCGCACCGCCCACCACTCAACAGCGCGCGGCAGGCCGCCTGCCGTTTCGCCTGACACCGGAGCCGGATTACGCGCCGGTGCGGCAAGCGGGAATAGCTCAGCTGGTAGAGCATTAGCTTCCCAAGCTAAGGGTCGCGGGTTCGAATCCCGTTTCCCGCTCCATGCAGTCAACAGTCCAGAGATCCTCTGGCCCAAGGGGTCAAGGGGTATTGTGGTCCTCTGGGTTTGATGCTATAATCGCGGCGTCCGTCGCAGTGGACTGCCCACACAACGAGCGGGAATAGCTCAGCTGGTAGAGCGCCTCCTTGCCAAGGAGAAGGTCGCGAGTTCGAGTCTCGTTTCCCGCTCCAAATGATTGATAGAGGCGGGCCGGGCAATCTCGGCCCGCCTTATAATATGTGCCGACGCTCGACCTTCAGGCGTCGGATCTCCCTTCCGGGGCGGCATAGCCAAGTGGTAAGGCGGCGGTCTGCAAAACCGCTATTCAGGGGTTCGATTCCCCTTGCCGCCTCCATTTCTTTTTGTCCTGAGGTTATGAACGGCCGGGGTTGTCAAAAGGTGTAGTGGGCGGGCACAGTGAACCCTTCCTGGCGGGGCCCTCAGCCCCGACAGTCCCAGAGTGATCCCATCTGAGCCCCGCCCCGGCGGGACCGGGGCAAAGGGGCAGCGTCACGACGCGGCCTCCATTAGTGGTTCTCGCCTCCGGCGGAGCATGGGGTCCCCAGGCGCCCTGTCCAGTCCCACACACAAGTCGCACCTGAACCATCCCATGGATCACACTCGAAGTCGGCGCCAACGAAGCCGAAGGACCCACGGCCGCCGACGGAATACTTGTACGGAGGGGTAATGACCATGCTGGCCAGCAACAGGTGGCACCTTCCCATCGCAGCACGCTGGCGCGTCTGGAGCCTGGCGCTCGCCGCCGCTTTCGCCCTGCCCTGTGCGGTTCAGGCCTGCTCGCCCGACATGCTCCCGTCCCCTGGGCTGTGGACCTACTTCAACCAGAAGATCTACGAGAAGAACTCCTCGCTCATCTACGAAGAAGACACCGACCACGACGGCGTCAATGATTACCGCATCTTCCGCAACAACCAGGACGGCACCCTGGTGGACCTTCGCCTCAAGCCCGGAGCCAACGGGATGGTCCCCGATGTAGTCGTCGTCCACGAGAAGAGTCAGGACAAGAAGAACTGGGTCTACGGGTTCTCCAAGAAGGGCGATGGCCAGATCGACATGATTGTTCGTGGCCAGTACGCCGAGAACAAGTGGAACCAGATGATCTATGACTCCGAGCACGACAACAAGGCCCACACCTTCCTCGCCGACAGCGACGAGAACGGCGTCTGGGACTGCATGGGTGTCAGCACCAACGGCGACGGTCGCTTCGACTACCTCTACGACCTCGACAACAAGACCGGCGCCGTCATCAACGAGACCATCGGCTGGGTGACCTTCAAGGAGCAGCAGCGCCGCGAGGCCCTGCCTCTGCTGTACTACTCCTTCGTCCCTGAGGTCAAGACTCTCAGCGGCGACCCGGCGACCATCGTCAGCTCCACCTGGGACTACGGCGACGAGACCGTCCGTCATCACGAATCCCTGGTCACCGGCGAGCACCCTTACAAGGGCGCCGGCACCTATGACGTCCAGCTCGACGTGGAGTTCAAGGTCGGCAACTCGGACAAGGTCTGGAAGGCCTGGTACGGGATCTCGCTGCCGGTCGTTGAGGGCCCCGCACCGGCGCCACCACTGACCGAAGAGATGATCCGCGCCTCCATCACGAACTTCTACGGCCTGTGCGGTCTGGTCACTTCCGACGAGCAGCCCAAGACCGGCACCATCGCCGAGCTGTGGCCGGGAGTGAAGACCCCCGAAGCCGCACCGATGGGCAAGGCACTGCGTGTCAGTGCAGCCGCCCCCGGCACCCTCGATCTCGGCGTGATGTGGTGGCGCAATGAGGCCGAGGCCAACGCCTTCCTCGACAGCCTGGCCGCAACACCCGGCATCGAGACTCAGCTTCCCGCCGCCGTGGTGCGGATGGAGTCGGCGCAGCCCTTCGAGGTCGTGAGCAAGGTGCGCGCGAAGCTGCTGGACAGCGAGAAGGACAAGGTCCGCATCGCCGCCTGGCGTGAGGGCGGGTTCATCATCACGCTGACGAGCAACATGCCGGCCACCGAGGTGCAGCGCTGGACGAGGCTGCTGTACGAAGTCCTCCATCCGGCCCCGGCGAAGGCTCCGGAGACCGCGACACCCGCGGCCACGACGACTACCAGCGGTTAGTAGATGGTAAACAAGAAGGGGCCGACCCACCAGGGCCGGCCCCTTTTGCGTACGTGGACGCTGGACCTTGTGATACACTGATGTGCGAAGTGGGCTGTGCCGATCGCCCACCGCGCGCTGCTCTCCCGGTCGCACGGAACGGGCTGCTCTCCCGGTCGCAGGGAACAGGTTGCTTTGCCGGAGTGGCGGAACAGGCAGACGCATGGGACTTAAAATCCCAGGTCCCTTGGGGCGTGGGGGTTCGAGTCCCCCCTCCGGCACCAGAGAGACATCGAAACGGCCCAGAGGTCAACGCCTCTGGGCCGTTTGTGGGTTCTGCGGCCCTGCACTGGGCAGACCGCCAAGGC
Organism: Armatimonadia bacterium; assembly: GCA_039679385.1. Lineage (NCBI taxonomy): Bacteria > Bacillati > Armatimonadota > Armatimonadia > Armatimonadia bacterium. Next base: position 24,195 of record JBDKVB010000147.1, read on the forward strand.
GCGGAAAGTCAGGACGCATATGTAGACGGAGGTAATGTTTGGGCTAAGGAGAAGGAATGAGTTGTCGATTATCAGATACGTACACGGCGCGGCGCCCGGACGCCCTCTTGCGCCTCGATGGGAACTCGGTGTTCTGGCATTCCCATCGAACGCCTCTGCCCCCCAAGGGCCGCCAACTGGAGGGTCGCGATGGGAACCGAAATCAAGGTCTGGCAGGTGCGAGACAAGGCCCTGGTGCCGCTGGAGCAGACGATGGCCGCTGCCGGTCGCAAGGAGACCGTGGACCTCGAGGAGTGGATACTGAGCGAGCCAGCCATTCTGGGTGACGACATCGTCATCATCGGGTCACAGATACAGACCCGCTCGGGGCCGCTCGATCTGCTAGGCATCGACTTTGCGGGGAATACCGTCATCGTAGAGCTGAAGCGAGACATGATCCCGCGAGAAGCTGTGGCTCAAGCGATCGACTACGCCTCTGACGTCGCGGCATGGGATGTGGCCCGATTGGGTGAAGAGTGCCTGAAGTTCCGCCAACAGCCGCTGGACGACTACCTGCTTGAGAACCTCCCTGACGAGGTTGCACTCGATGCCCTGTTGCTCAATCGGAGCCAAAGAGTGCTCCTTGTTGGGACGGCCATCGAGGAGTCACTGCAGCGGATGATTGAGTGGCTGTCTGGGACCTACCAGATGCCGGTGAATGCGCTGCTGCTGCGGTACATCCGCACCGAGAGCGGCGAGGAACTCGTCGCACGTACGATGGTCATCCCCGAGGAGGTCGAGCGGCAAGCCGCGAAGCAGCGACGCGGCTTCCAGATGGACGACACGCCAGGGACCTTTGAGGACGAAGAGCTCAGAGAGCAGCTGACCGCCTACCTTCGCGAGGATAGGCCAACGCCGCGCCGTATCCGTACCGTTCTGCTTCCTCTCTGCCTTGACCACCAGCCTGTGAGCAGGGAAGAGATCAAGCAACGGCTCATCGCGCAGGAAGAGGCGGAGAGCGAGACCCAGGCGGGTCACGTGCTCAGCACCATCTCTCGCGAGCTGGGGATGCCAACGCGCGCCTACTTGCGGCAGGTGATCCGGTACCAGAAGCCTGAGGAGTGGCTGAAGGACAACTACTGCATAGACGACACCCACAAGGAGCTGGTCAAGGGCGTGCTGGCGGAGCTTACAGCGGAGGTCTCGGCCAGTTGACTTGACCGAGCCGACTGCGGTCGTCTGCCCATCAGGACTGCGCTCGGGTAGACCAGACAGACATCAAAACCGCCCAGAGGCCAAGGCCTCTGGGCGGTTTGGGGTTCTCTATGAGCGGCTGTCGAAGACGCCTCTCCCCTATTCGTCCGGGAAGCCGTGGTGGACGCAGGTTGAGTGCTTGAAGTCGCCCGACAGGCCCAGCTTGCCACCAGGGAGTGCTACCGGTCCGCAGCCGCAGACGAAGGCCCGCGGGTCCTGACCCAGTTCCTCACCCAACTCCTCCCACATCTGGGGTGTCTCCGTGCTGATGTACAAGAGCACGTCCTTGTCCCAGCGTCGGATCTCCCGGATCAGGAAGCGGTAGATCTCCTTCCGCACCGACGGCGGGAAGGGACCGCTCCGCACTCCGCGCATTTCCTCCTCCGAGGCGTTCAGCGCATCGACGAACTCAGGATCAAGCTCGTCCATCGCCAGCCGGTCGCGCAGCGATGGAGCGTCCATCCACATCACAACCGTCATGCCGATTGACTCCGGCCGCACCTTCTCCAGCATCTGCTTGATCGTCGCGGCGTAGTCCTCGCGCCAGTTCCGCGTCGGCACGATGGGCTTGAACTTGAACCGCACCGACACGCCCATCTCCTGACAGCGCCGGGCGGCCTCGATGCGCTCCTCGGCAGTCGCAGCTCCCGGCTCCTGGGTGCGGGCCGTTGCTGCACCGGTCGTGCTCCAGACTCCTGCGATGTGCTTGCGGTACTTCGGCTCGATGTCCGCGAGCCACTCCACGTTGGCCGACTTGGTGTGGAAGTAGATGTAGCGGTCGCCCAATTCCGCGCACTTGCGGCTCACCAGGTCGAAGATCCCATACTCGGGCTCGAAGGCGATGTGGTCTGCGTCCCAGGCGATCATGCGGAAGCACTTCTGCCAGGGGTTCTCGCGCATCACGGGCTCGACCACCTGGTCCACGTAATCCTCCACGTTGAGCCCCATCGCGATGTACTTGCCGTTCTTGCCGCGATTGCAGTACTGGCAGCCGTGTGGGCAACCGGACTGCGTCCCAAACTCCCAGGCGGTCCAGCAGACGAGGTTGGACTCCTCGTCGAACTGGCGCTTGCGCCGCCACTTGGTGCGGAAGCCTCCGTAGATGTCATCGACCCAGTGACGTGGGGTTCCCTCCGGGCAACGCGCCAGCAAGGCGTCGAGGTCGATGGGCTCCTCCTGGAGGCGCTGGAGAGTGAAGATGAAGGGACGGGTCCAGTGGATCGGGATCCCCTCCGGCGCTTCGGCGGGCGGCCACAAGGACTGCAACTCGGCCACGACCTCGGGCAGGTTCTCGTCGGTGATGATCTTCAGTTGGTCGCGCGGGATGTTCAGCGCTTCGAGCATCCGCCAAAGGCGGGCGGAACCGGCGGGATGATCCAGGGCACGATCGAGGGCGTAGACGCCCAAGGGCTTGAAGGGGTACATGCGACGCTCCTTGGCAAGAGGGAGGCGAATGGCACGACACGCAGGGGCGTTGTTTCGCGGTTCAGAAGGCCGCGACCTTCGGGGCGGTCGCTGCCTCCTCGCGTCAGGGGGGCTTAACTTCCTGCTAGCCCCCGCATAACCAGGAGCCAAGAGGGCATCGGTAGACTCATGCCGACAGTGACGCGTGCCGTAGCTGCAAGGGCCCGGCGGCTCGGCAAGCTTTCGCCGAGGCCCTCGACGGCCGCAGGGAAAATGTTAAGAAATCGGAAGGAGTATGGTGATACGCGTTGAAGGGAGTTGACGTTGTTCCTAACACCCGTCGTCCAGACGATGAAAGCAGAAGGTGATAGCGATGCGCAAAGGGTTTACGTTGATCGAGCTGCTTGTCGTGATTGCCATCATCGCCATCCTGGCCGCAATCCTGTTTCCCGTCTTTGCGAGGGCACGGGAGAAGGCCAGGGCAACCGCCTGCACGTCCAACATCAAGCAGTTATGCATGGGCTTCCTGATGTACGCCAACGACTACGATGGGAAGCTGTACTCGTACAACGCTTCCCAGGTGGACCCCGAGTACGCCGGCCGATGCTTCTGGTTCAAGGCGATGCCCTACGTGAAGAACGCCGCTGTCTACGACTGCCCGACCAGCCCCGATGAGTGCGCCTTCACAACCCCGATGCAGTGGGCCACCTCTTACGACGGCAACTACGGCTACAACTACGACGGTCTCGAGGGGAGCAGCACGAACCTCTACAGCCTGCCGTATCCGGCAGAGACCTACATGATCTTCGATAGCGGCGACACCTCCGTTCGCGTCGGCACCAATGACTGGGCCGGTCTCATGGAGGAGCTTGACCTCGATTGGGACTCCCAGGCCGAGGGTCCGAACCGCCACAACATGGGTGTGAACGTCGGCTTCACCGACGGACACGTGAAGTGGCTGGGCCTGATGACCTTCCTCAAGCGCAACGGCAAGAACCGCGTCCCGCCGTGGAACATTGCCTGGGACGACAACCCACCTGCCAGCGACGGCACTGTTCCCTATCCCAACCGGTAGGGCGTTCTGTCTGACGGGTCATGACGCAGCGACGAAGCACACAAGACAAGCCCCGCAGGATCACCCTTCGCAAGAGGGGTTGCCTGCGGGGCCTTTTTGTGCTGCGAACAACGCTACCCCCCGGGCAGCCCCTACTTCGGCGCCGGGACCAGGTCCAGCAGTTGCCCGCCACGCAGGAGCTTCACACAAGCCAGAGTCGGCGCCTGGGTGAGGTCGAGGGTGTGCAGTCCGGGCCTGGCCTCCTGGGTTAGCAGCTCCTTGCCCTTGGCGTCGGCGAGGATCAACCGGTCGCCGGCCTGCACTCTGGTTAGCGTCACCTGCAGTTTGTCGCCCTCCTTCGTCGCCAGGATCAGTCGCGGAAGCACCGCAAGGCAGGCCACGTCGTCCCTCTCCAGGTACAGCGACACTCGCCCTTCGACGACGGGCAGCTCCTCGCACCGGAGCAGTTCCACCACGTGCCGGTCAGCGCCCACAGCGAGGGCCAACGCCGGCCCCTCGAAGGTATGCCCGAAAGCGTTGTACAGGTGGTACAGCGTCTTGCCCGCTCCAGCAAAGCGGTTGCAGTACAGGTAGGGCTGCAGCGTCGGCAGGAGAGGGTAGCTGTCCCGGCCCTGGTAGACGTCCTCGTTCTCCTTGAGGGTCACGTACATGTTGGCCGGGAAGTAGCGGCCGAAGGACTCGACAGCATTCCAGAACTTCTTCCGGCTCAGCGGGTCGGCGCCCTGGTGGTCGAGCTCGTAGGCCTTGCACTCGGGGAAGTAGAAGCGCTGCAGGTTGCACTCCAGCGGCCGCAGCGGCGACTTCTGCACCGTCATGTCATAGGTGATGCAGCCCTCGAGGTACTGCATCAAGTAGTCGTAGCCCGGGTGCTCCGTGGTCAGCACCAGCCCCGGCCTGACCTTGTCCATCTCGGCGTGAACCATCTTTGTGGTCTCGGCGACCGCCTTCTGCCACTGGGTGATTCCCGGCTCGGCGAAGGTGTGGTGGTGAGTCGGACTGTAGCAGGCCCAGCCGCGATGACCGTACTCATCCAGTCGGATACCGTCGGCTCCGGTCTCCCGCATGACTCGGCCCATTGCGGTCGCAACCCACTCGCGCACCTCGGGGAGATCATGGCAGGGATTGTAGACTTCGTAGGCGGTGCTGAGCTTGTCCGTCTCGTCGATCACTCCCCACTCCCTGCCGTGAGCGAGGCCGGTCTTGGAGGTGAAGTCGACGCGGAAGGGGTCGGTGTAGAGGGTTGTCAGAGCGCCCATGCCCTGATAGGTCTTGACCGCCTGCTGGAAGGCGGGCAGTCCACCGAAGCGCTCGTTGTAGCCGTCGTAGTCTCCCGGCTGGTCGTTCCACATCCTCTTGCCGGTGACGGGGTCGGTGACGAAGTAGCCGCTCCACTGCTTGATCTGCGCCGGGGTGAGGACCTTGTCGAGCTCCTCGAAGGGCGTGCCGAAGGGCCCCAGCGGGGACCAGTCCCACCAACTCATCAGCTCGGTGCAGTCAGTGTTCGGTTGGATGAAATCGGTGCGGTACTTACCGTCCTTGAACAGGAAGCTGGTGCCCCAACCGGCGGCGATCATGTTGTGGATGCTCTTCAGCCGCGAGGGGTACGGGCGGAAGGCCCAGACCGAGTGCGCCCATCGGGCATAGTCGGCCATCGCCGTGTGCCAGTCACCGGCATGGGCTGTGAGCACCGCCGGAGCCGGACTGAAGGATCCGCCCGCTGGTCGGGTCCGGCGCAGGTACTCATAGGCGAAGGAAGTACCCTCGACGGCCTCCAGCGGTCCGGGCTTCCACTGGTACTCGGACTTGACCCGCATCGACAGGATCTCCTGCCCCACTTCTGTTTCTCCGGCGACGTACTTGCGCAAGGCAAGCACCTTGTGCCACCCCTCGGCATCATCGGCGCGCACGGACAGGCCGCCTCCGAGTTGCGGGCTGTACAGGTCCATCACCTGGTACAGCGCCTCGTGATCGCCGTAGCCGCGACGGAGGCTGGAGGGAGTGTCGGCGATGATCCCGCCGCCCCAGGGGTAGAAGTAGTAGTCGTCCTCGGCCTGGGGTGAGACGGCCAGCCCGGCCAGGTGCGGGAAGGCCAGCTTGAAGTCGACCGACTGCGGCCCGACATTGGTGAGGCGGAAGCTGAGCCGCAGACCGGAGGCATCGACCGAGGCCTCCAGAAGGCCGCGCAGAGTCACGGCGGCGTCAGTCAGGTCCATCTGCGCCGAGAAGCCGGTGCCCTTCGCGGTCAGGCTGATGAGCTTGAAGTCGCGGCTGCCCGAGTAGCGCTTGTCCCCCACCTCGACCAGGAACAAGGCACTCGCCGAGGCATCGCGGACCATCTCGGTCTTCGTGACCGTGTTGTAGAGAGAAGCCAGTTGCAGGTGCTCGCCGCGCTGGAAGGTCGCTTTGAGGTAACCGCCACTGAGTGTGACTTCCTTCTCGCCGACCTGACACGCGGGCGTCAGCGCGGTCGGCACAGTCACGCTCTTCACCGCAGGCGTCAGGTTGATTGGCTTCGGCTGGGGATGGTACGAGCGGCTGCCTCGCAGGGTCACGCTTTGGAGAGTTGCCGGACCTCCGGTGGCGGTGATGAGAAGACCTGCGGGCTGCAGACTCCGTCCGGCAGGCAAGTCCATCGGTGCTCCCGTCGCCGGCGCCATCCCCTTCGCCGCTGCACCGTCGGCAGCCATCCACTGCATCGTCAGCGCACCGCTGCCGGTGATCGAGGCCCTTAGCGGCTCCAACTGATCCAGCGCCTCGGGTCGCCACTCGACTCGCACCACCTGCCCCGGCGCGAGCTTCAGGCCTTCGGCATCCACCTTGGCCCCGCGTGCTCCGGCATAGACGATCAGGCCGGTGGAGTCCGTGATCGCCGCGCCCGGCTGCCACTTCACTTCGAACTGCGTCGGCTTGGTCAGCAGGTAGAGGCGGATCATGTACTCGCCGTTGCCGCCGGGGATCGTGAGGCGATCCTGCGTCCACGTCTTGCTGTCGAAGGTGACGCTGCTGTTGCCGCGCTTCTCGGTGTTGTCGATTCCGAGGTACAGGTAGTCGTCGCCCTTGGAGTCCGGCGACTTGCGCACCAGGATCTCGTTGGCCCCGTGGACGAACTCCTCGCGCGGAAGGGCGAAGTCGAACCAGCCGATGCTGGGCGGCTTGTTCTCGAGGAAGACCGGCGCGCCGCCGCTGGTCGGGAACTCATGGACCTTCCCGTTGACCACGATCTGGTAGCTCTCGTCGAGGCCGTTGGCGGCTGGAAGATCGTGCCAGGAGTAGTCGCGCACCATGAAGTACACCGCGAGACGCAGCTGCACGACGCTGCCCCAAACCGTCTCCGGCACCGCACCGGTGTCGAGGACTTTCCTGGCCTGGTACTCGCCCCGGTTCATATGGGTGATGCCGTTGGTCATGCCACCCCAGGTGCCGGCGTCATCATGAACCTCATAGACGCCCTCAGTTACGGGCGTGACGAGAGAAGGCACAGCGAAGGTGAGCGAGGTAGTGAGTGCAAGGCAAGCGACGAGGAGCAGTCTGTACAGCATGAGGATGCACCTCCAAGGGCTGCGGTCGTGACCCTCGCAGCTTCGGCAGTCGTGGGTCCGGCACCTGCCTTGGAGGGGCTGGCCCGCGACCGGCAGAAGCTGTCGGGCAGTTTGACTCGGGCTTCCCATCGCGGTATCATCCGCCTCGCGCGCACAAGCGCTCCAGGGGAAGGCGCGAACGCCCGGTCGGTCGAGCTTGCTGACACCGCCGAGGGCCCCTCAGCCTCCTCTGATCCTCGCTGACTCACTCGCAGTGGCGTCCGCAGGTCGCGCTACGACTTTGGTCTCGGGCACCGGCAAGACGGCCGACCAGCCGTACGCATCATGCCCGCCGGAGGCGTCGCGAACCTCACGTGTCTGTGGGGGTAAGGTGGGAGTATGCCAGACACTGAAAGAGCCGCCGGAGCGGCCCAAGAGCCTGACCTTCCGGCAAAGGGCGGCTGGGATCGCCAGACCTGGGCCGTTGTCTTCTCCGGCTTCTGCGCCTTCCTCGGACTGTACGCCACGCAGCCGCTGCTGCCCCTGCTGGAGGAGTACTTCCATCTCGGCAAAGTGGCAGTGAGCCTCACGGTGACTGCTGCGACGGTCGGGGTCGCGATCTCGGCTCCGCTGATCGGGACCGTGGCCGACCGTCTCGGGCGCAAGCGCGTCATCGTCGGATCGGCCTGTCTGCTGGCACTCGCCACGCTGCTTGACGCGACGGCAACCAGCCTGCCGACCCTCGTCTTCTGGCGCTTCCTCCAGGGCGTGTTCACCCCGGGTGTGTTTGCCGTCACGGTCGCTTACATTCAGGAGGAGTGGGCGGGGAAAGGCGCAGGACGGGCAACCGCAGCCTATGTCACCGGCACGGTCATCGGCGGCTTCGCCGGTCGGATGACCTCCGGTCTGATTGCGAGCCACGCCGACTGGCACCTGGTCTTCGTCGCTCTCGGCGCTGCGAGTCTGGTCGCTGCGGTCGTACTTCATGCCTGGCTACCCAGGGAGCGTCGCTTCACGCGCAGTTCAGAGGGCGCGTCCCCGCTCGCGGCGGCGATCGACCATCTGCGCAACAAGCGTCTGATAGGGATCTTCGCCGTCGGCTTCTGTGTGCTGTTCTGCCTGCTGGGCACCTTCACCTACGTAACCTTCTACCTCGCAGCGGCACCCTTCAACCTCAGCCCGGCAGCGATCGGATCGCTCTTCGTCGTCTACCTCGTCGGCGCGGTGATCACCCCGCCCTGCGGCAGCAAGATCGACCGCTACGGCCACCGGACGGTCCTGGCCTTCGCCATCGGTTTCGCACTGCTGGGCGAGCTGCTGACGCTCTCGCACTGTCTCTGGGTCGTGGTGCTCGGGCTTGCTGCGGTCTGCTCGGGGGTGTTCGTCGCGCAGGCCGCTGCGAACAGCTACATCGGCCACGTCGCCGAGCACAGCAAGGCCCTCGCGGTCGGGCTGTACGTAACCTTCTACTATGTCGGCGGCAGCGTCGGCGCCACCTTGCCGGGCTGCGTATGGTCCCTGGGTGGATGGCCCGCCTGCGTCGCGCTGTTTGCCCTGGTCCAGATCATCACGGTGACGATCGCCCTGACGACCTGGCGCATCCCGACCGCCCTCACCTCGGGGGACGCCTACAGCGGAGTTCGACCGGACTAGCCCCGGCCCTCAGTCGAAGGCTGGGACCGGCACCACGGTGCCGCCCTTCATCGCCGACTCGTGGGCGCAGATTCCTGCGGCCGTCCAGTTCGCTGCCGTCACTGCGTTCACTCGCGCCGGGCGTCCCTCCAGGAGGCTCGACACGAACTCGTGCACCAGGTGCGGGTGCGAGCCGTGGTGTCCGCCTCCCTGCTCGAAGGAGAGATGGGTGTGGCGGCTTGTCGCCTTGAACCGCTGGGTGTGCTGGGCGATCTCCGGCGGCAGCAGGTCCTGGCGATCCGGAGCTGCCGGGCGAGTCGTGGTGAAGCGTCGCACCTCGCCGGGCACGACCGGTGAGGCCTCAAACAGCATCGGGTCCTCGGCCTCCATCTGCCACTCGTAGCACGCGTTCTCCCCGTAGACCACGAAGCTCTCCATGTAGGGCCGAGCGCAGTGGAAGAGCGTCCGCGTGACCTCGGCGGCCAGCCCCGGCTCGCCAAGTTCGAAGATCGCCGTCTCGACCGGGAAGGGGTTGCCATAGGGCTTGCGCAGCTCCTCCCGCATCACCCCCGAGCCGAGGGCTCGCACCGACACTGCCCGCGTATCGGCAAGGGCCAGGAGCGGCGACACAGCGTGCGTCGCATACCACATCGGCGGCAGTCCGTTCCAGTAGCTCGGCCAGCGCTCCATGTCCTGATAGTGGGCCCCGCGCAGGAATTGCAGGCGACCAAAGCGCCCCTGTCGCTGAAGCTCGCGTGCATAGAGGAACTGGCGGGTGTAGACCGCGGTCTCCATCATCATGTAGTTGCGGCCGGAGCGTCGCTGTGCGGAGAGGATAGCCTGCAGGTCGTCGAGGCTCGTGGCCATGGGCACCGTGCAGGCGCAGTGCTTGCCCGAGTCGAGCACCGCCACTGCCTGTCGAGCGTGGTCGGGGATGCCCGAGACCAGGTGCACCGCGTCGTAGTCACTCGCCAGCACCTGCTCCAGGTCGGTAAAGGTGTCGGCGAACTCGAAGCGTTCGGTGATGGCCTGCAGGCGGCCTTCGTTGCGCTCGCAGACTGCGACTCGACCAACCTGCGGATGATCGAGGTAGATGGCGGGGAAGCTCCCGCCGAAGCCCAGACCGACAACGGCGACGTCAATCTTGCCCTGTGTCATGAGTGGCTCCTGACTCTGCCGCCGGGGGCGTATCCGGGCTCTCGGCGGCAACTCTCGCCGGATTGACCGGCATGGCCCCGCGCACTGGTGCCGAGTCTGGTGCAGCAAGCGATGGGTATGTGAGCACTAAGGACCTGACAGTATGTGTCAGGTTAGGGCGTCGTCACCGTCGCTGTGAAGGACAGGTCGCCTGTGGGTGAGAGCCAGCGGAAGCCGTCCGGGGTCGAGGCGATTTCTGCGGGCTGGTCGGCGGTGATCGAGCCGAGTTTGTAGCCCTGCGGCAGGCGGAGGTGAATCGCCACCCACTGCGGAGGCTTGCGGTTGCCGAGGGTCACGTGCCCGGTCACGCGACCTGCCGACGGGTCATACTGGAACCGGTAGCTGACCTTGCCGAAGTCCGTCGGGGCGCCGCAGACCCCCACCGGTTCGCCCGAGGCCAACCACTCGCGATCCGTGCCGAGGGCAAGCTCGAGGCCCTCGCCGTCCTCCAGCACCAGACAGTCGCGCAGGCAGCGCACGACCGCCACCGGAGTCCACAAGTGCTGGCGGTCGCCGGTACACTCACTGCTTCCGGCCTGCTGCCCGCGCTCCTCACACCAGGTCACCAGCGGCGTCGCGTGATTCAGCGTCGCATACAGGTACCGGGCGGCAGCATCCCCGTTCTTGAGAGCAAGATGCGCCTCGGCCACGTTGTCGAGGGTGATCGCGACCCACATCCCTGTGGTCAGCCAGCCCGTGTTGACCGGGATGCCGCCGGGGCTCAGGTTGCTCTCGATCTTGCGCAGCGTGCCCTGAATCAGCTCGTGGTCGCCCGGCAAGATTCCGCAGGGCGTCAGGGCATTCAGCGCGCCCCAGCGGCTGCCGGAGGTCTTCTGCGGAACGCCGGGGATCCAGCGGTACCCGTCCTCGGTGATAGCTCCGCGCTCGACGGCCCGAAGGAGGTCTTCGAGCGCGGTCTCATAGAGGGTGGACAGCTCCGCCGCCTCTTCCTCCATGCCAAGGGTTCTTGCGGCTTCGACTGCGAGCTTGTCTGCGTAGACCGCCCAGAAGTTGTGCGGGAGGAAGAAGCCGTAGAGGTCGTCGTCATCCTTGAGGCCGCAGTCGCCCATTCCGCGAGGCATGAGACCATAGGTGAGCGGGCGGTCGGAACCGTCTCCCACACGAGTGCGGGCACGCTCGCGCTCCTGAAAGCGTGAACTCGCCAGGAGGTGCGGGAACAGCGAAGCCAGGAACTGGCGGTCGCCGGTCACGCAGTAGTGCCGCCAGGCTGCCCAGGCCTTGAAGCCCGCTCCACCCCACATCAGGTGACCCCATCCGCGCGGATCGGCCCAGTTGCCGTCCTCCTCCTGCATCTCCCAGCACATCCGGTAGCCGTCCTCGGCCTCGGCGTGGAGCCCCGCTTCGTCGAGAGCCACTGCCACGATCGCCGCCTCGAAGGCGTTCGGCGCCCGGTAGCACTCGGTCCCTGGAACCGCCGCAACGTACCCCTCGGCCACCGGCTCGCGCATGATGAACAGGTCGGCGAGGCAGGCGCGATAGGCGTTCAGGAGGCCAGAATCAGGGAGGCTGAAGGCGGTCGAACGACTCAGCAGCTCCTCCCACTCGTCACAGGCCGCCTGGGCCTCGGCCAGCCAGTCGTGCTCGCGCAGGGCATCGAGATCCGCCGCATAGCGCCGGTAGGGTCGCACGATCCAGCCCGTGCGGGTCTCGCCCGCAGGCACCTCCCACACCATCACCATCGACTTCGGACCGGGGGCCTTGCCGCTAGCTTCGAGGGAGTAGCTGTCGGCACCAAGACCAAGGACCAGCAGACGGTCGGCACGGTCGCCCCAGCCTGCCACGAGGTTATCGCCGACCCAGCGAGAGGGATCGACCCAGGCAGGGTTCTCGCCCCAGGCGCCCGAGTCGATGCGCAGCACGAACCGGTGTGGCCGGGTGTCGGTGTTGGTGACGGTCACCTGGGCCAGCATCGCGGTCTCTGCACCGAGGACCTTCAGCACCACGCAGCCCTGAGGGGATTCGTAGCTGTTGTACAGCGCCGGAAGGTATCCCGACAGGCGTGACCAGCCACTGCTCCCGATCGCCTCGCCGTCGATCTGCGGCGTCACAGTCAGCCGCCATCTCGTCGGCGGAGTCTGGAAGGCGGCCAGCGGGTAGTGGGTGAGGTCGTCGGTGGTCCAGGCGATCTTCAGACTGCCGGGCTGCAGGTCGAGTAGGGTCCGGTCGCTGCTATCCGGCCGCCCCACGGTCAGTCGATGCGGCGTAGCAAAGGCATAGGAGAAGTCAATGCGACTCGTCTCGCTCTGTGGGGCTGGTCCAAGGTCGGCAAAGGCCTTCATGGTTGCCTCCGGGGGAAGTGACGGCTCCTGTCGACTCTTCCTGCTTGAGGGCGGAACGGCACCTCACCCCCCGAGCCCCCTCTCCACGCAGTGGCGAGGGGGAGTCAAACGACATCGAGAGGAGGCCCACCTAGGCCCTCGGCATCCTCTTCCCCAGAGGGGCAAGGACCAGGCTGAAGGTGCCTTGCGGCGATTGGCGGTCCTACTTCGTTTTCGGCAGCGGCTCGGTCTCATCAAGGTACTTGCACAGCTCGGCGGCGGTGACGAAGCGCACGTTCTGAGTCTTGAGGAAGGCGATGATCTTCTCGAACTCGGCGAAGCGCTCGTCGTTCCAGTTCCCCGGATGCATCTGCAGGGCCAGATAGGGTCGGCTCGCGTTCCACTTGTAGCGCTCGATGAAGCCGGCGCTGTTGGGCACGAAGGTGGGCATCTCGAGATTCGCCCAGCGTTGGAAGACATGTGCAGTCGTCGCCTTCGCGGGACCATAGAAGACGCCCTGGATCTCCGGGTGCTGCGCGAGGACGCGAATCGTGGTGTCGTCGACTGCGTTGCCGGGAGCGCCGAAGACCTGGAACTTGATGCCCAGTTTCTCGCGAGCCAGGTTGCAGGCGCGGTCGAAGTGGTCCAGTTGCTCCTCGTAGGAGGTGCCGCTGAACTCACAGAGGGTGCGATCGCCGTCCTTGAAGTTGAGCCGGTGGTCGTAGCCGTGGTGCCAGAAGTCGAACTGCCCGGTCTTGAGGAGCTCCTGCACCCAGGCCACGAGCTTGGGATCGTCCTTCTCAAGGCTCTTGCAGATGATGCCGAGGCTGGCCTTGAGGTTGTTGTCGCGGATATAGGACACGTAGCGCTGCCAGGGCGCGGAGCGGCCGAAGTCGTCGGCCTTGAGCAAGATGAGCTGCTGTTTGGCCGGTGCGGGAGCCGGTTCCTCGGCGAGGACGACTCCGGCTGAACCGAGCAGCATGAGCGTTGTGAGGATTGTGGGTAGCGAAAGGCTCAAGACGGACCTCCAGGAAAGGGGAGAGATGAGTTGCGGCCTGTCGGCAAGGCACCGTCGGCCTTTCGCCGCAGCAGCAAGGAGACCTGCCCGGAAGGACTGCTGCGTCTGGAGGTAGAAGGGGAAAGGTGCCTTATCCCCGGCCCCTCTCCACGAGTGGGGAACGGCCACGGCACCTCACCCTTGCCTGCGGCATTCCCTCTCCACGCGTGGAGAGGGAAGAAGGCTAAAGGCAAAGGCTGAAGGCAAAGGCACCTCACCCCCGGCCCTCTTCCGAGGGGAGAGGGCGTAGAAGGACAGCAACTCACAGCCTGGGTAGCACAAGACGGGCACGGCTCAGGATCGTCAGAGCCGACCGCAAGAAGGGATGGTTGGATCATGACCAAGACTCTTGCCGTTGCATGCCTCTTGATGGTTGCCGCTACCGTCTGCATGGCGGGCGAGCTAGCCACCAGCTTCGAGGAAGGGGCTACTCCCCCGGGATGGCGGCTGGAGGATGGCGGCATCTCCACCCTTTCGGACCTGCAGGCACACACCGGGACACATAGCCTGCGCATCGTGGACCCCGACAACAAGGCTGGCTCCGAGGTGCGCTCGGACAGCCTTCCTGTGGCGGCCGGCGACCTGTGCTCGGTCTCGCTCTGGATGCGACTGGAGTCGGGCAACCGCGACGGCCTCGGCGTGTACCTGGAGTATGTGGATGCCGACGGCAAACGACTCGCACAGGCGTCGGAGGCCTCGGCGCATAAGTCGGCGATGGTGCAGGATCAGTGGGTACAGATGTCCTTCGTGACGGCGGTGCCCGAGGGTGCGGCAAAGGTCGCACTTCGGTTTCACAGCTACTCGAGCAGTGTCATCACCTGCTTCGTGGACGACGTGAAGCTGCAGGTGATTCCGGCGGCCGAAGTTGGACCCGGCGCGGAGTGGTTAGGCGGGACACTGGAGGAGCAGACCCGTCGCGTCTGGCCGAGGGGCGTCCGCTGGGATCACTCGGCCTCGACCTCACTCACCCGGACCTTCGCTCAGCCGCAGGACTGGAGCGGCTTCGGCGCCCTTCACTTCTGGATGCACTCGGCGGCCGCCAACAACTCCAGCTTCATGGTCCTCGTCAACTCGGAGAACCCGGCCACAGAGGGAGGCGACTACTACGGCTTTCAGGTCAAGGTGGACTGGGAAGGCTGGAAGGAGTTCGTGCTTCCCTTCCGCGAGATCGGTGCCTCGCGAGAACCGAGAGGCTGGAACCAGGTTGATAGCGTCGTGCTCACGGCCTCCGGTTGGGGGCAAACGGTCAACCCGGCAACGGTGCTGACCCTGGACGGTTTCGAGCTGGCGGCGGCAGACAAGGCCGGCGGACAGCCCACCGACGAGGAGTTCTTCGCCAGCCTGGATCTGGACCTGCCGGAGCTGGCCGCGATCAAGACGGCTGTGCAGGCTGGTGACATGGCGGCCGCCCGGAAGGCGCTGGCGGATCATCTGCGGGCACGCACCTACCCGCGCTGGACGATCGACTGGCGTAGCCGACCTCTGCGCGGCGTCAAGGTGCCCGGTCCGGAGGAGGACAAGGCGCCTGACCAGTGGGACTACTACTCGACCTTCCTGACCGTGGACTGGGTGGGCTGGAAGCACTTCACCCTGACCAAGGCCGACTTCAGCCCGCAGACCCTCGTGGAGGGCAAAGGCTGGCAGGGCAAGCAGCCCATCGGCTGGCACTGGATTCAGTACCTGGCGATCAACTCGAAGGGCTGGGGCCTCACTCCCGACCCGAATACTGTCCTGTACTTTGACAACCTCCGGCTGGTCGGCAAGGACACCTCACAGGTGATCGCTGACTTCGAGGGCGAGGAGAGCAACTGGACGGGCCTGACACTCTCGGGCGAACAGACCCACGAGGGTAAGGGCGCGGGCAAGTGGGCCGACACAACCCAAGTCACCGGGCTGCGCTGCGACAACCTCCCTCACGACTGGACCAACTACGACGCCCTGGACTTCTGGGTCTACTCAGCCAAGGCCACCGGTCAGCGCCTCGTGATGGTGCTGGACTCGGACGTCCCCGGCAACATCATGGGCGCAGAGAAGGCGCTGCGCCACGAGTTCAACTACACCAAGGGCCCCGGTGAATCGGGAACCATCACCTTCGGCGACAAGATCGACTGGACTGCGAACCCGACCGAGGGTGAGGCCCGGACGCACCTGTGGAACGAGTCCATCAACCGGCACTTCCACTTCGCGACCCTCGCCGACGCCTACTGGCAGACCGGGAAGGACAAGTACGCGGCGGAGATCGCGGCGCAGATCCTCGACTGGACCGCGCGGATGCCACGGCCGCTGCTCTCAAGCGGAAACAACGTGGGTCACTACGCCTGGCAGACCCTGACGACGGGAATCCGCCTCGCCGACACCTGGCCGAATGCGCTGTACAAGTGCCTGGACGCGCCCTCCTTCACGCCCGAAGTGCTCACGGCAATGATGAAGTCAGTCCAACAGCAGGCGCAGCACCTGATCCGCTGGCCGAGCACGGGCAACTGGCTCACGGCGGAGTCCAACGGGATTTTCACCGCCGGGATGCTGTTCCCCGAGTTCCGTGACGCCGCCCAGTGGCGGCGGATTGCGGTGGAGCGGCTCTACAAACAGTTGGATGACGAGGTCTATCCTGACGGCATGGAGTATGAGCTTGCAGCGGGCTACAACACCTGGGTCGTGTCCGAGTTCGCCCACATCCTCGAGCTTGCCGATTTGAACAACCTGCGCCCGGAGATGCCGGCGGACTACCAGGCCAAGATCGAGAAGATGTTCAACTACGTGGCCTATGCGGCGATGCCGAACGGTGCGATCCCGGGGCTCAACGACTCGGGCAATGCAGACGTTCGCGGGCTACTCGCCACGGGCCTCAAGCTCTTCCCACAGCGTCAGGACTTCGAGTACGTATCCAGCCTCGGCGCCCGCGGAGTCATGCCGACGACCACTTCACACGCCTTCCCCTGGACCGGGCACTACGTCATGCGCTCCGGCTGGGACAAGGACGCGACCTTCCTGCTCTTCGACGCGGGGCCCTATGGCTACGGTCACCAGCACGAGGACAAGCTCAGCTTCGTGCTCTGGGCGAAGGGCAGCCAACAGGTGCTCGATCCCGGTAACTTCTCCTACGACAACTCCCGCTGGCGGCGCTATGTTCTCGCCACCTACGGGCACAACACCGTGATGGTCGATGGTCAGGGGCAGCGTCGCGGCAGCCAGCGGAGTACCTACTTCTGGCCTCGACCCTGGCAAGGCGACGGGCCCGAAGGTCAGGACGCCCGCTGGGTCAGCACTCCCGAGGCGGACTTCGCAAGCGGCATATATGCGGATGGCTACGGCACGAACGCCGCCCTGAAGGTCACCCATCAGCGAGGCATGCTGTTCCTCAAGGACCTCGGCGTGTTCGTGGTGCTCGACACACTGACGCCGCCGGATGAGACAGAGCACCGCTACGAGGCGCTCTTCCATCTCGACAGCGACGAGGCGATGATCTCCGAGGGCGCCGTCGTGAGCACTCAGAAGCCCCAGGCGGCGAACGTAGTGATACTTCCCGCCTCAGCGCTGCAGGTGGAGATCGTCAAGGGCAAGACGGAGGAGCCGGTGCAGGGCTGGTCAAGCGGTCCGTGGCGGGCAATCCCGACGGCCATCTACAGCACCACGGGCACCGGCATAACGCGCATGGCCTTCGTGATGGAGCCGGTCGGTGTTGGCGAGACGCGCAAGGTCAAGAGCGTGAAGGTGCTGCCGGGCGTGACCGAGGGGACTGCGCTGGAGATTGAGCTCGCGGACGGCTCACGGCGTGTCATCGTGCAGCGAGATCAGCCGGGCGAAGTCAGAGATCTCGCCGGCATCGCGACGAGTCACGAGATCACCGTCGCGCTGCAGCAACCCGGCGGAGCGCTGACGACGCAGTACGCTCTGGACGGCAAGAGGCCGTAAGGCAGAAGGCAACGGATCACGGCAACGGCACCTCACTCCCCGACCCTCTCTCCACTCGTGGAGAGAGGGTGAAAGGCAAAGGCAAAAGGCAAAGGCAGAAGGCACCTCACCCCTTCTCCCGTGCGCAAAGTCGCATGGCACTGAGAACGGAGCGAGGTGCTGGCCGTTCTAGGCCTGGGTTGAGGGTTGCACGCCCGTTGCGTCGTGACGCAGGGCCGCACGCATTCGGGTCACCAGGATCGCACAGGCTCCGTAGAAGCCGGCGAAGATCAGCAAGGACGGCGCGAAGCCCGCGTAGCGCTGGCGCAGGAACTGGGAGCCGATCATTGTGACGCCCGCGGTGAGGTAGCCCCAGGCGTTCGTCCCCGCGAAGACCAAGTGGCGCTGGTCCTGCGGGATGTAGTCGCCGACGGCGGCAGTGCTGGCGACGCTGACCATGGCCGATTGCATTCCAAGCAGCGCCGAGACGACCGAGATGACGGTGATCGTCGGCCACAGCGACGCGACTACCAGGCCACTTGTCCCCAACAGGAACCCCAAGAGCATCACCCGCTCACGGCCCACCTTGTCCGAGGCATGACCGGCTGCCCAGGCGACCAGCAATCGCCCGGCATAGTAGGGCAGGACGATCCAGTGGAGCTTGTTGCCCGCGCCGAGGTCGCTGATGAGGAGCGTCAGAGTCGTGAGCAACAGGCCCCAGCCCAGGTAGTTCGCCACCGACAGCGCGACCAGGTAGCGTCCGGCCAGGGGACGAAGCGCAGCCAGAGCATCGGAAAGCCTGGCCGGTGGCAAGACCTTCGGCTTCACGCGAATCGTCAGGGCCATGAGGTTGCCCAGCAGGCTCAGGCCAAAGGAGGCGACCAGTAGAGCCACCTGACCCCGTGCCGGATCCGAGTAGCTGCTCAGCAGCGTGCCCAGCAGGATCACGCCGAGCATCTGGCCTGAATAGGTCGCGCTCTGGAACAAGCCGGAAGTGGTGCCATAGCGCGAGCGCTGCGAGGCGTTGATGACCTGCGTCGGCCCGGTCGCCCAGAGCAACTCCGCGCCGAAGCCCCAGAGGATGGCCGCCGTCAGGGCGACAGCCGGACTCGGCCACAGGAGTAGCGCCGCCGGGAAGAGCGTGTACATCAGCGTACCGACCACGACGCACCAGCGCTCGCGGAGCTTGTGGAACACGTAGCCATAGACCGACAGGAAGGCCACGCCCCCGAGGTATACGCAGGCGAAGGTGGCGGTCGAGAGGCCGTCGCTCATCCCCGCGCGGTCCTTGAGGATGGGCAGGACGAACTGCTGCAGCGCGCCGGTGCCCAGGAAGATGAAGAAGAAGGCACCGCACAGGGAGACCACCGGCGGTATGCCGCCGGAGACTGGTGCAGTCTGGCTCTCTTGCGGAGAAGGCCGCTGCGCCGTGGAGGAGGAAGAGTCAAGGGTACAATTCTCGCGAGGAGTGTCTGACATGTATCGCACCACTATGGCGTCACTGTTGGCCGTCGTGCTGTGTGTTGCAGCAGGGGCACAGCGAGAGGCTACCATCACTGTGTACCCCGACAAGGCGCTGGGCCAGGTGAACTGGATGATCCTGGGCAACAACCAACTGGCGTACCAGGGCAGTGAACGTTATTCGAACCGCGGCGCCGGCCTGTGGGACCCGGTGAAGCGGCAGCCGGTCCCGGAGTACGTTGCGCTGTCGAAGCAGGCGGGCATCTCCGTCCAACGCTGGCCGGGAGGTTGCACGACCCACAACTACAACTGGAAGGTCACCGTCGGTCCTCTGGCCGAGAGGCCGAACATGCAGTTCGGCCTGCCGGAGTTCATGACCTTCTGCGAGGCCACCGACTCGATCCCTCTGATCAGCGTCGCCGTCTTCTGGGGCACCGCGCAGGATGGTGCGGACCTGGTCGAGTACCTCAATGCTCCGAACGACGGCTCGAACCCTAAGGGCGGCAAGGACTGGGCTGCCGTCCGGGCCGGTGACGGACACCCGAAGCCCTATGGCGTCGTCTACTTCGAGTACGGCAACGAGGACTACCACGGCGAGCACAAGACCGCGCAGAACCCGAACCCGCGCAAGATCACAGCCGAGGACTACGCTCGCCAGTACCTCCAGTACCAGGCGGCCATGAAGGCTGTGGACCCGCAGATCCAGCTCGGCGGGCTGCTGCAGAACGGCATGGCGGACTGGAATCAGAAGGTGCTCGAGGGCTGCGGGAAGACCATGGACTTCGGCATCGAGCACACCTACACGCCGGGGCACCAGGGCGATACCGACGAGTCCAAGACGCGCGGCTACATGGAGGCCTGCGTCGCCGTCGACCAGCGGATTCAGAGCATCTATGACGGGCTCCTCGCGCAGATCAAGGAAGTCACCGGGCGGACCGACCTCAGACTGGCGATCAGCGAGTACAACGGCTGGTTCGTGCAGGAGAAGCCTGTGCCCTACCGGCAGACGCTGGGCAATGCTCTGCGCAACGCCGAGCATCTGCGCATCATGATGCGACCTGAGAACAACATCCTCATGGCCAACTTCTGGCAGTTCTCCAACGAGTACTGGGGCATGGTGAACGGCTACATCGACCAGGGCCAGACACCCGTGAAGCAGGCCAACTTCTTCCCCTACCAGCTCTACCACGAGCACTTCGGCGACACGCTGATCGCCTCTGAGGTGGACTGCGCCAAGTGGGACTTCGGCGGCGGCCTGCTACCGGCCCGACGTGGGGAACCCTCGGAGTTCAAGCTCTGGGAGGAGAACCTGCTCCCGAAGGACTACACCTGGGAACCGCGCACTCCTGAAGCGGGCGCCGTGCAGCAGGTTCAGGGCGACACGGTGCAAGTCACCTTCGAGGGCAAGGACACGAACTACTACTCGGCGCGCTTCGCCTTCCCCGCGGAGCCGGGAATGGGGTATCGCGTCACCGGGCTCGTGAAGGCCGAGAACCTGGTCGGCGGATCCGGAGCGGGCTTCCAGGTGGCCGACGACCGAGGCTGGAACGTTACCCACTCGTGCTCCACGGGCGGCGATATCCAGGGCACGACGGACTGGACGCCGGTGGTCGTCGAGTACACCACACTGCCTGACGCTACCGGCGTTGAGATCCTGGCACGCCGCCTCGGGGGCAAGGGGGACATCACCGGGAAGGCGTGGTACAAGCTGCAGTCGGTGCAGAAGTTCCGGCCTCAGAACCCGGGCGCTGTGCCGGACCTGGGCGTCAATAGTGCTCGACGCGCCGATGGGACGGTCACCCTGATGGTCGTGAACAAGAACCTCGACGCGACGGTACCGGTGACGGTGAATGTGATGGACGGTACCACCGGCGCTGCACGAGCGTGGATTCTGACCGGCCCGGCGCCGGAGGCCACGAATATGCAAAAACCGGATACCGTCGGGGTCCATGATCTGGCGGTGCGGCGTGCCGGGTCGGCGTATCAATTCGACATGCCGCCCTGCTCGATGGCGGCGGTGGAGATCGCCCCGCGGTAGCCGGACAAGGGCAGGACACTCCCAAGACAGGTGCACAAAGGGGCTCTCTGAGGAGGGCCCCTATGTGGTTGGCGGACTTGGCCGGCTGCCTCACAAGGTTCGCGGTTCCGTCACCGGCGACGGCGAACCCTTTGCGTTTGACATCACGGCACATAACCCGGTAATATACCAACGATTTGGGCACAGGGCGCGCAACGAGGTCGCTGTGCCCTTGTCCTAGAGAGCAAGCATACTGACCGGCGCCGCAGGGGGGATCCCCGCCGGCGCCGGTTCGTGATAGGGGACGCGGTCGGCGTGCCTGAAGGGGGGTAGGTCGGTGATGTTCGAGCAGGTCTACAGTGACATTCAGGCTGCACGGGAACGAGACCCGGCGGCTCGCAGCACCCTCGAGATCGTGCTGTGCTACAGCGGGCTGCACGCAATCTTGGCCCATCGGGTCAACCACTGGCTATGGACCCGGGGCTTCCGCCTGCCGGCCCGTTTCGGCTCACAATGCGCGAAGGTCCTGACCGGCATCGAGATCCACCCGGGGGCGACGATCGGCAGCGGCTTCTTCATCGACCACGGCGCCGGCACGGTGATCGGCGAGACGGCGGAGATCGGCAACAACTGCACGCTGTTCCACGGCGTCACCCTCGGCGGCACGGGCAAGCAGAGCGGCAAGCGACACCCGACGCTGGAGGACGATGTCACCGTCGGTGCGCATGCCCAGATCATCGGCTCCATCACACTCGGCAAGGGCTCAGTGGTCGGTGCAGGGGCTGTGGTGCTCGATAGCGTGCCCGAGTACTGCACCGTCGTGGGCCCTAAGGCATATGTGGTTCGGCGGCAGGGGAAACGGGTATACGACTTTCGTCACGATCAGCAGCCCCGGGTCAGCGATCCGGCGCTTGAGTGTATGTTGTTGCGAATTCGCAAGCTCGAAGACGAACTGAAAGCGCTGCGCTCACAGACCCCGGCGGAGACCGCACCGGCCGTCATGATCACAACCTCACCCGAAGCCTTGGAAATCGCAGACAGCTCGCAGCAGGATGCTCTGGTTGAAAGATGGGTAAATCGGAAAACCGCAAGATGACGAAGTGGTTGTGGGTAGCAGTCTGGGTGCTCATCGCCCTGCTGCTGCTCACTGTTTTCGGCGTGGGGCTGGCAGCCAAGCAGTTCCGCGACGGCGAACGCATTGCCCCCAAAGTCCGCATCGAGGGCGTGCCGGTCGGCAATATGACACCGGCGGAGGCTACCCGGGCGGTTGAAGCCGGCTGGGTGTCCAAGCTTCCGCAGACCGTTGCCCTGCGATGGCCGGGCGGAGCCCAGCAGGTTCCCCCCGATCAGCTCGGCGCCCACTTATATCTGGACACCGCCATCCAGCAGGCTCTCCGCGTCGGTCGCGAGGGCGGTCTGGTTGCGGTGGCGATTCAGCGTGTCCGCCTCACCGGGAACGGTATCGATCTGCGCGTCGAGAGTCAGGTTGACCCGGCCCGTGTCGAGGCGTACCTGACCTCCCTCGCGCCGCAGATCACCCGGAAGCCCAAGAACGCCGGCTTCAAGCTGGTCGGCACACAGGTCCAGGTGACGCCTGACGAGCCCGGAGTCGAACTCGACGTGAAGGACTCGGCGGCCAAGCTGGCGGCGGCACTGAAGGACCCGAAGACGGCAAGCTTCGACCTCACGGTGCGGGGTGCCGACGCAGCAGTCAAGGCCGACCGCCTCCGGCAGGTGGACACTGTCCTCGCGTCCTACTCGACCAAGTTCCGCCCGTGGCAGGAGGATCGGACTCACAACCTGCGGCTGGGGATCGGCAAGGTCAATGGCGCACTGATCATGCCCGGCGAGACGCTGTCGCTGAACCAGCGCATCGGGCCACGGGAAGAGGAGCGAGGGTTCCGGTCGGCGCCGATCTTCGTGAACGGCCAGGTCGAGCCCTCGACCGGCGGCGGCGTCTGCCAGGTGGCCACCACAACCTACAACGCGGCGCTGCTGGCGGGACTGGACGTCGTCGAGCGCAATCACCACTCCCGGCCGGTTGACTACGCTCCTTCGGGGCGCGACGCCACCGTGTACTGGGGGCAGTTCGACCTCAAGATCCGCAACAACCTGAGCCACCCGGTCATCCTCGTCGGCAGCATCGGTAGTGAGACGATCACCGTGAAGGTCCTTGGGAGCAGCGCCGACAAGGTGGAGGTGGAGATCCTGCGCACAAACGTTGGGAGCATCGGCCACGGCACCGATCGGATCTCTGACCCGACGATGGCTCGCGGCGATACGAAGGTGGACCAGCCCGGACGTGACGGCGCGACCGCCACGATCACCCGAGTTGTCAAGAAGAACGGCCAGGTCATCGCCAAGGAACGGTTACACACCGACACCTATGGCGCCCAGAACCGCATCATCCGCGTCGGCACCAGGGCCAAGGCCGCGCCAGAGAATGAGGTCGACGGGGACATCGAGATCGGTCCGGCGGACGACACGCCCGGCGCTGTGAAACCGGCAGCCGGCACACCGCAACCCAAGCCGGCAGCTAAGCCTGCGCCCAAACCCAAGCAAGTCAAACCGGCTGCGCCACCAGCGCCCGCGACGCCTGCGGTCAAGCCAGAGCCGGCCTCGACGACGACCCATGCCAGGCCGCGACGCCTGAACCGCGGCTAACCGGCCACCTCGATACGGAACCACAACACCCCGCGACGAATCGCCGCGGGGTGTTTTCGTTGTGAGTACAGCGACTTAGCCCTGGAGTTCCCGCACGCGCCGGGCCATCGCGATGAAGTTGCGAGCCGCCCGGTCCGTGTAGGTGCCCGAGGCAGTGCCACCCAGGACGAAACCGCCGGGGCCCGCTTCCTCGAGACGCTGCTCGGCGATCTCCAGCACCTTCGCCTCCGGCAGCTTACCGATGACCTCCATGTCATCGAGGTTGCCGACGAAGCAGATGCGGTCGCCGATCTGCGCCTTGGCCGCTCGCAGGTCACAATCGCCCCAGGGAGCGGCCTCGAAGCAGTCGCAGGCGTCCATGCCGATCCCCGCGATCAGCTCCAGGTAGCGCATCGTTGGCCCGTGGTTGTGGTAGTACACCACGGCGCCGTGCTCGTGCATGAGGTCGGTCACGGCTCGGTCGGGCCTGGTGACCGTCACCTCGTAGGCTCTCGGCCCGAGTTGGGTGCTTGCATACTCGCCGCCCAGGAAGCGGAAGGCATCGACGCCCGCTCGGCAGCACAGGTCGGCCAGCTCGCAGAGGCGCTCGTTGGCGATCCGGATCAGCTCGAGGAAGGCCTCGGGCGCCTCCGCCCACAGCAGGCACATGTCCTCGGGAGAGAAGTAGGTCGCCGGGACGCAGATGGCGTCGTTGAAGCCGAAGAGTACGATCCCCTCGTCGCCGATTCTGTCTTTCCACTCCAGGAAGCGCTGGACCGGTATCTCGCGCGGCGGCTCATAGGGAACCGACAGCAGCTTCTCGATGTCGTCGGCGGTCTTACAGGGGAACTCCACCTGCGCCGAGGTGATGGCGGTTCGGCGGACGACACTGCGGAGTTGCCCCTTCGGGGTGTCGATGTAGGTGGTCGTGGTATCGCCCTCGACCTCGGTGCGGGTCTTGGCTGCGGCTCCCAGGAACCCACCTGCACCGCCGAGGCTCTGGATGAAGTCGGTCTCGCGCACCAACTCCAGGCCGATCTCGCTGTCCGGGTTGACCCTGCCGAAGCCGAAGGGCGCTACGGGCACTCGGTCGGGCGTGCCCAGACTGAAGGCACACAGCAGACGCTCGCGGGAAGTCATCTCAGTTCTCCTCGGGACAGCATGGCACTCGGACCCCAGGGCGATCTCGGGCGACGTGCTCAGAAGCTCACGGTCGCCTCGGCGGCTACGGCCTTCGGACACCAGGCGCGAAGGGTAGCCTGGGTGCCCGGCTCGGCCTTCACGAACCACTCGACATTACGCGCGCCACACACGCCCGGCAGGTGCCCGAGCTCGAAGATCTCCTCGCGGGACACGACCTGCGCACCCTTGAGGGCAACGCGAACGGGTTCGTTGCCGGTGACTCGAGCGCCGAGAGCGGTGATCTGGGTTGGCAGGTCACCGGTGTTCATGACGGTAGCGCGGACGCGGTGAAGGTTGCCCTCCAGGGCGGTGACCTCGACCTTGGTCAGCTCGAGACGCGGGTAGCGTCCCGCGTGGTCGAGGATGAACAGGGCGCAGCGCGGTCCAATGGTGGTCATGTCCTCGCTGGCCGGTGTCAGGACGAAGTGCCGTCGCCAGCCACCGATCTCAACCTGGCCAAGCTGCGGGTGGTTGAAGGGCGTCCAGTCCAGGAAGGCACGCTTCTGCGGGTGCTCATCATGCCAGCGCAGGGCAGCGAGGTCGAAGTCCCAGCGCTTGTCGCCCTCGGCGGCGAAGATCTTCTCGGTGGTGTAGCCCGCCGAATTGTAGAGGTTGCCCAGCTCGATCTCATAGACGAAGAGGCCGAGGTGACGGTAGCCCCAGTCGTGGAAGTGGCCCTTCAGCGAGATGGGCTTCTGGGAATCCAGGCGATAGTCGATGACCGCACGAAGCTTGAAGCCGGTGAGCTCCTCGCCACGCAGGCCGATCTCCTTGCACTTGCGCAGGTCCTCGGGCAGGAGGTCGTCATCACTGCCCGTGGAGGGAGGGCGCAGGACGGCATTCGACCCGCAGTGGAAGCCGAGTATGCCGTAGATACTGGGATGGTCATAGACGAACTCGGCCAGGGCCCGCATTTCGGGCTGCGAGAAGGGGAAGTCGCCGGCGCCGCCCTGCTCGTACTCGGGTCGCCAGTTCGCGGCCCAGTTGCGGTTGAAGTCTGCTGAGCGGAAGGCCAGGTTGATCCGGCCACCGTCCCAGTCGTGGACCATGCCCTCGGGGTAGACGAAGTAGAAGGGGCCCTCATCGTCGGCCTTGCGCGGAACCATCAGGCGCGGGTCCTTCGGGTGGCATTTCATGTCCCCGCAGGGGTCCTGGATTCGCATCGAGAGGATGAGGCCGTCACCGTTGACATCGGCCTGGTAGAGACCGTTCTTGCGGTAGCGCTCGGTATTCCGGCTGCGAAGGCTGCCGCCGGTGGTGAGGACAAACTCGGCCCCGTCGGGGTTCATACGGGGCACAAGGTAGAAGGTGACGTCCGTCAGGAGACTGCGGATTTGCGGGTCGGAACCGTAGCCTTCGAGGAGACGCTTAAGGAGGCAGAGGGCCGCATGGGTCCCGGCGACCTCCGGCGCGTGGACGTTGGCCTGCACGAGGTAGGCAGGTCTGGTCTCGGGATCGCTGCCCGGTCCGGCCACGCGAGCCATGAGCAGTGGACGGCCCTGGGGCGTCTCGCCAAGGGGAGTAACGGTGCACAGGTCGGGGAAAGTCTTGGTAGCGTGGGAGAGGAAGGCGACGACCTCCTGCCACAGATAGTAATGGTCGTCGGCAAGGTCGGGAAGGCGCGTCATAGTGACCTCCAGAAGGGCCGTCAACGGCCGCAAGAGAGCCTGAAGTGTGGCACCGACCGCGCTCTGTTCCCCGCAGCCTCGCGAATCCCCTCCAAGGGCACCTCACCCCCTTTGTCCCCCTCTCCACGAGCGGCGCAACGGCGCGCCGCTTTGGGCGAGGGGGAACGGCAACGGCGCAAGACAACGGCGAAAGGCAACGGCAACTACTCCTCACCCCAGCCCTCTCCGGAGGGGAGAGGGAGAAAGGCAACGGCTAAAGGCTGAGGAGGAAGGAACTCACTCCTGCTTTCCCCTGAGCGAAGAGGCAGAAAAGGAAGGCGGCGAGACAGGGGGTAAGGCAGGAGCATCGGTTTTAGCATCAAGGTTGTGAAAGTAGGGTAAGTGGTATGGGGCGGTAGTATCGGTGGGTGTTCAGTCGGGGGCGCGGGGTGGCGGTTGGCCTTCACAAAAGCGCATCGCCGCCAGCAGTTGCTCGCGGTTGACCAGCCAGGCGTCATGGTGGTCCAGGATGATGGTCACCAGTTCGCTCGGCAACAGGATCGCGTAGTGGTCGCCGAAGTACGCGGTGATCTCGCGGCCCG